>JBFIDC010000027.1:0-19039 GCA_041581495.1 Nocardioides sp.
ATCCCGGAACATCGCTCGGCGTAACCGGCGGTATTTCCAACCCTACGAACTCGTCCTGCGGCTCGCTCGACGATCCCGGATCCAGTTCGATATAGGCGCCCGATATGATGGTCCCCAGCCCCGATACCCCCGCCCCGCTCACCCGCGGCCTGGTCGCCATGGTCCTGGTGCGGTCGTTCTTCTGGGTGCTGTGGTTCATCCGTTCCGCGGGGATGGGGTTCGGAGACGTCAGACTCTCGGCCGTACTCGGCTTCGCTCTCGGGTTCCTCGGCACCGGCCAAGCCGTCGTCGGCACCTACGCCGGCTTCATCGTCTTCGCGCTCCCAGGCGTGGTTCTCACCCTGATCAAGCGTGACGCCCGCCTGCTGCGGGTCCCATTCCCGTTCGGGCCGTTCATGCTGATCGGGGCGCTCGTAGGGCTCGTGTTCGGACAGGATGTCTGGTCGGCCCTCACCGGCTGAGACAATGCCTCCATGCTTCGTTGGCTGACCGCGGGTGAGTCCCATGGCCCCTCTCTGGTCGCGATCCTTGAGGGGCTGCCGGCGCACGTGCTGGTCACCTCTGAAGACATTCGCGACGCTCTCGCACGTCGGCGCCTCGGCTATGGCCGAGGGGCGCGGATGAAGTTCGAGCAGGACGAGGTGAGCTTCATCGGAGGCGTCCGCCACGGTGAGACTCAGGGCGGCCCGGTCGCCATCTCGGTGGGCAACACCGAGTGGCCGAAGTGGGAGACGGTCATGTCGGCCGACCCCGTCGACCCCGAGGTTCTCCAGTCCCAGGCGCGCAACGCCGCGCTGACGCGCCCACGCCCCGGCCACGCGGACCTCGCCGGGATGCAGAAGTACGGGTTCGACGAAGCCCGCCCCATCCTCGAGCGCGCCTCGGCCCGCGAGACCGCGGCCCGGGTCGCACTGGGCTGGGTGGCCACCAACTTCCTGGCTCAGTCGTGCGGGGCCACGGTGCTCTCCCACGTCATCGAGCTCGGGGGAGTCCGCGCTCCCGAGGGTCTGTGGCCCGCTCCGGACGAGGACGGCGGTGTCGAGGGCGTGGTTGCCCGACTCGACGAGGACCCCGTCCGTTGTCTCGACGCAGACACCAGCAAGCTCATGGTCGAGGCGATCGACGCGGCCCACGAGAGCGGCGACACCCTCGGCGGGGTCGTCGAGGTTGTCGTGCACGGCTTGCCACCCGGCCTGGGGTCACACGTCCACTGGGACCGTCGCCTCGACTCCCGGCTGGCGGGTGCCCTGATGGGCATCCAGGCGATCAAGGGCGTCGAAGTCGGCGACGGGTTCGCCCTGGCAGCGACCCCCGGGTCGCTGGCTCATGACGAGATGATCGCCACTGACAACGGAATCCGTCGCGTCAGCGACCGATCCGGAGGCACCGAGGGTGGCATGACCACCGGCGAGGTGCTGCGCGTCCGGGCGGCGATGAAGCCCATCGCCACGGTGCCGCGTGCCCTGCGCACCGTTGATGTGAGCACCGGCAAGGAAGCGGTGGCTCATCACCAACGATCCGATGTGTGCGCGGTCCCGGCAGCCGGCATCGTCGCCGAGGCCATGGTCGCGCTGGTGCTCGCCGACGCGGTCCTGGAGAAGTTCGGTGGCGACGCCATCGCTGAGACACGCCGCAACGTCGAGGGCTACCTGGCCGGGCTCGCCTTCTGATGAGCAGCCCAGGTCAGGCACCGGTCGAACGCCCACGGCCTCGCGTGGTGCTCGTGGGTCCGCCGGGGGCCGGCAAGACCACCATCGCCGCGCTGCTGGCCGCCCACTGGGGTGTGACGGCGCGTGACACCGATGCCGACATCGAGGAACTCGAGGGACGCTCGGTCTCGGACATCTTCATCGAGGTCGGCGAGGCGCACTTCCGGGTCGCCGAAGCGGCTGCGGTGGCCTCGGCGCTCGCGGAGCACGACGGCGTGCTGGCCCTGGGTGGTGGCGCCGTCCTGGATCCGAACACGCGCGCCCTCCTGGCCGATCACACGGTGGTCTTCCTCAAGGTCGGTCTGAGCGACTCGGTCAAGCGGGTCGGCCTCGGGACCACCCGACCCCTGCTGCTGGGCAACGTCCGATCGCGCGTCAAGGCGCTGCTGGACGAGCGTGCCCCGCTGTATGAGTCGGTGGCCACGCTGAGCGTCGAGACCGACGGTCGCGAGCCGGCAGACATCGTCGAGGAGATCATCGAGGCGCTGTCGTGAGTCGCGCCCGGACGGTGCGCGTGGCCGGCGCGGCGCCGTACGACGTCGTGATCGGCCGCGGCGTGCTGGATCGGCTGCCAGACCTGCTTGGCCCCCACGTGCGACGGGTGGCGCTTGTCCGCACCCCCGACGTGGCCGTGGACCTGAGCGCCCACCTCGGTGGGTACGACGTGCTGGACCTCCCGGTGCCGGACGGCGAAGCCGCCAAGAGCGCCCACGTGGTCGCCCAATGCTGGGAGCGACTCGGCGAGGCCGGCTTCACTCGTTCCGACGCCGTGGTCACCGTGGGCGGCGGAGCCACCACCGACGTGGGCGGCTTCATCGCCGCGACCTGGCTGCGAGGTGTGCGCGTGGTGCACGTGCCGACCTCGCTCCTGGCCATGGTCGACGCGGCGGTCGGCGGCAAGACCGGCATCGACACCGGCGCCGGCAAGAACCTGGTCGGCGCGTTCCACGAGCCCGCTGGGGTGCTGTGCGACCTCGATGTGCTGGCCACCTTGCCTCGCGAGGAACTGATCAGCGGCCTCGGTGAGGTCATCAAGTGCGGTTTCATCGCCGATCCGGCCATCCTCGACCTCATCGAGGCGGACCCTGCGGCGGCGCTGGACCCGGCGTCGGCCGAACTGGCCGAACTGGTCGAGCGATCGATCACGGTCAAGGCCCAGGTCGTGGCGGTCGACCTCAAGGAGACCGGCGGCGCCGATGGGCATCCGGGCCGCGAGGCGTTGAACTACGGGCACACGCTGGCCCATGCGATCGAGAAGGTCAGCCGATACTCGGTGCGTCACGGCGAGGCGGTCGCGCTGGGCATGGTCTTCGTCGCCGCGCTGGCGCGTCGCGCCGACCTGCTCGACGAGGCGACCGCCGCACGGCACACCGCGATCCTCGAGGCAGTCGGTCTGCCCACCTCCGCACCCGAGGCGCTGGCCGAATCGAGCTTCGATGACCTGCTCGCGGTGATGCGCGTGGACAAGAAGGCACGCGGGGCCACCCTGCGGTTCGTCGTCCTGGAAGCGTTGGCCAAGCCAGTCGTGTTCTCGGGGCCTTCCGAGGACCTGTTGCGTGAGAGCTACGCCGAGTTGACGGGGGAGTCCCGGTGAATCATCTGTCGCAGGAGGTGCCGAACAAGGTGCCGAAGAAGGTGCTGGTCCTCAACGGTCCCAACCTGGGTCGACTCGGCAAACGCCAGCCCGAGATCTACGGCACGACGACCTACGCCGAGTTGGTGACGCTTTGCGAGGGCTGGGGTCGTGACCTGGGCCTGGACGTGGAGGTCCGGCAGACCAACCACGAGGGCGAACTGCTCGACTGGCTCAACACCGCCGCCGACGAAGCCACCCCCGTGGTGCTCAACGCCGCGGCGTGGACCCACTACTCCTACGCGATCTTCGACGCCTGTACCCAACTCGTCGCCCCGTTGGTGGAGGTCCACATCAGCGACCCGAGCCAACGTCCGGAGGAGTTCCGGCACCACTCGGTGGTCACCCCGCACGCGCTCGAGGTCATCGCCGGGCAGGGCATCGAGGGCTACCGGGCAGCGCTGAGGGTGCTGGCGGATCACTCGGCCTGACTGCGAGCGTTTCAGTGCAGCCGCCGAGGCTGGATAGACTCACGCGCTGCCGCTGGGCGAACCAGTGGCGACTACCCGTTCCCGACCTGAAGGCTGATCTGAGCGCATGGCAACAACCAACGACCTGAAGAACGGAATGGTGCTCAACCTCGACGGCCAGTTGTGGCAGGTCATCTGGTTCCAGCACCACAAGCCCGGCAAGGGCGGCGCTGTGGTCCGCACCAAGCTCAGGAGCGTGGAGTCGGGCAAGACCGTCGACAAGACCTTCAACGCTGATGTGAAGGTCGAGGTCGCCAACGTCGACAAGCGCACGATGCAGTACCTCTACAACGACGGCACCTCCTACGTCTTCATGGACGTGCAGAACTTCGATCAGATCGAGGTCGCCCCCGAGATCATCGGGGACGCCAGCAACTTCTTGCTGGAGAACCAAGAGGCGATCGTGGCGACCAACGAGGGCCGCGTGCTCTACATCGAGTTGCCCGCCTCGGTCGAACTCGAGGTCACCTACACCGAGCCAGGCCTGCAGGGCGATCGCTCCACGGGTGGCACCAAGCCCGCGACCGTCGAGACCGGCGCCACCGTGGCGGTGCCTCTGTTCATCACGACCGGTGAGCGCATCAAGGTCGACACTCGAGACTCCTCGTATCTCGGGCGCGTCTCTTCGTGACCTGCACGCTGAATTCGTCCGAGCGCGGGATGGCCTGATGTCCGCGCGCTCCAAGGCCCGCAAGCGCGCGCTGGACATCCTGTTCGCCGCTGACCTGCGTGGCGAATCGGCCTCCGCTGCACTGGACCGGGCGATCGAGTCCGGTGAGGGCCCGACCAACGACTACACCGCCGTCCTGGTGCGGGGTGTCGTGGCAGAGCAGTCCAGCATCGACGCGCTCCTGGCCGAGCACTCGCAGGGGTGGAGCCTCGAGCGAATGCCCGCGGTTGATCGCAATGTGTTGCGCCTGGGCGTCTATGAGCTCATCTATGTCGATGACGTCGCCGACGCGGTGGCGGTCTCCGAAGCGGTCGCGCTCGTCCAAGACCTCTCCACCGACGACTCGCCCCAGTTCGTCAACGGCGTGTTGGGCGCGATCGTTCGACGCGAGGCCACCGGCTAGGTACCGCTGGGCGCGGGCACCAGGGCGGGGCAACCGCTACATTCCCCTGCGTGGGATTCCTGCAGCCGAACCTTCCCGAGCTCGACCTCGAGACCTGGCGGCGCGGAACGCGCGAGGAGCGGATGCGCCCGCTGGTGCGTCACTTCTGCGCGGTGGGCTTCGGTTCACCCGATGCGGTGATCTTGGTCTACGTCCTCAAGATCGCGCTCTATGTCCTTGTCGGTTGGCTGTTCGTACTGTCGACGCCGGGCATCGACGGCTTCACCGCCGTCTCGGACTGGTGGCGCTCCCCAGAGGTGTTCTACAAGGCAGTCCTGTGGACGATGCTGTTCGAGGTCCTTGGCCTGGGGTGTGGCTTCGGCCCGCTGAACCTGCGGTTCGTGCCGCCGCTGGGCTCATTCCTCTACTGGCTGCGACCCGGCACGATCCGGCTGGCACCGTGGCCGGGTCGGGTTCCGCTCACCGCGGGAGACTCCCGCACCCTCCTGGACGCGGCGCTCTACCTCGCCCTGATCATTTCGCTGGCGATCGCGGCGTTCGGCGCCCTGCCGAGATGGCAGGTCGGCGTGGTCCTCGGGGTCCTGGTCATCCTCGGCCTGCGGGACAAGGTCATCTTCCTCGCCGCCCGATCCGAGGTCTATGCGACGTTGGCGGTGACCTACTTCTTCGTCGCCGGGGACCAGATCGTGGCTGCCCAACTCGTCATGGTGGTGATCTGGTGGGGCGCGGCCGCCTCCAAGCTCAACCGGCACTTCCCCTACGTCGTGCAGGCGATGATGAGCAACAGTCCGGTCTGGCGCTTCGGATCCATGAAGGCCCGGCTGTTCCATCGCGACTACCCCGATGACCTGCAGCCCTCACGCGTCTCCGGGATGCTCGCCCACGGCGGCACGGTGGTGGAGTTCGGTGCCCCGCTGTTGCTGCTGCTCGGTGACGGCGGGCCGGTGACGGTGGTCGGCGCCGTGGTGATGATCGCCTTCCACCTCAACATCATCTCGAGCCTGCCGATGGGTGTTCCCCTCGAGTGGAACGTCTTCATGATCCTGGGGATCCTCAACCTCTTCGTCGCCAACGCCGGCGTCGGTGTCACCGACCTGGTCCACCCGTTGCCGGTGGTCGTGCTGATCGCGGTGGCCGCCGGCGTGGTGGTGATCGGCAATGCGTTCCCCGACAAGGTCTCCTTCTTGGTCGCGATGCGCTACTACGCGGGCAACTGGGACACCTCCTTCTGGATGTTCGGTGGCGATGCCGTCGCGAAGTTCGACCAGTCCACCGTCACGGCCACGCAGATGCCGCACCTCCAACTCGAGAAGGTCTACGGCTCCGCCGATCAGGCCCAGATGCTGATGCACCTCGGCTATGCGTTCCGCAGTTGCCACACCCACGGGCGCGCCCTCCTCTCCCTGGTGCCGCGGGCCTGCGGGGAGCAGCACGAGGACTACCTGATGCTCGACGGCGAACTGGTCGCCGGAACCGCCCTGGGGTGGAACTTCGGCGACGGGCACCTCCACAACGAGCAGCTCGTCGCCGCCCTGCAGGCTCGGTGCAACTTCGCGCCGGGGGAGGTCAGGGTCGTGATGCTCGACGCCCAGCCGTTCCACAAGCAGACCCAGCGCTACCGGTTGGTGGATGCGGCCACCGGCGAGATCGAGCGAGGCTATGTGAGAGTGGCCGACATGGTCAGCGCACAGCCGGGCGCCACGAACGTGCCCGTCCACGTCACCGAGTCAGCGACCACGTGAGCGCGACCATCGACACCACCATCGACACCAGCATCGACGCCGTCGTCGTCGGCTCCGGACCCAACGGCCTGGCCGCCGCGGTTCGTCTGGCTCAGGCCGGCCTGTCCGTCACCGTGCTCGAAGGTGCCGAGACCATCGGTGGCGGGACCCGCAGTGCCGAACTCACCGTGCCCGGTGCCGTCCACGACCTGTGTTCGGCGGTCCACCCCTTCGGCGTGGCCTCACCCTTCCTGGCATCGCTGCCCCTGGCCGAACATGGTCTCGAGTGGTGCTATCCCGAGATCGACCTCGCCCACCCGCTCGATGACGGCTCCGCAGGTGTGTTGGTCCGCTCGCTCGATCAGACGTGCGCCGGTTTGGGCATCGATGGAGGCGCGTGGAGGCGCACCTTCGCCCCGCTGGTCGCGAACTTCGACGATCTCGCCGCAGACGTCCTGGGCCCGATCCTGCGCTGGCCGGACCATCCGATCTCCATGGCGCGCTTCGGGCTGCGGGCCGGGCTCCCGGCGACGGTGCTCGTTCGACGCTTCAAGACCCCGCAGGCCAAGGCGCTGCTGGCGGGCTCTGCCGCGCACATCTTCCGGCCACTGTCCCGACCGGCGACGGCGTCGGTGGGGGTGATGCTCACCGCGGCCGGACACCGGCACGGTTGGCCGGTGGCCAAGGGCGGCTCCGCGGCGATCACCAGCGCCCTGGCCTCCGTACTCGAATCCCTGGGCGGAACGATCGTCACCGGTCACGCCGTTCGCGCGCGGGCCGACCTGCCCGAGGCGCGGCTCACCATCTTCGACACCGGGCCCGCGGCCATCGCCGAGATCCTCGGGGAGGAGTTGCCGGCCCGAACGCGTCGGGCCTACCGGCGTTGGAGTTATGGTCCGGGCGCCTACAAGGTGGATCTGGCGGTTCGGGGCGGCGTGCCGTGGGCCAACGAGTCGGCCCGCCGCGCCGGCACCGTGCACGTCGGCGGAACGGCCGAGGAGATCGCCGCCGCCGAGGCCGCGATCACGTCGGGACAGATGCCCGAACGCCCCTTCGTCCTGGTTGCCCAGCAATCGGTGGCCGACCCGTCGCGCGCCACCGGTGACATCCACCCCATCTGGGCCTATGCCCACGTCCCGGCGGGCTGGGACGGGCCGGGGGAGCAGGTCGTGATCGACCAACTCGAACGGTTCGCCCCGGGTCTGCGCGATCGCATCGTGGCGACCTCCGTCCGCACCCCCGACGACTTCGAGGCGGAGAACCCGAACTATGTCGGGGGAGACATCGCGGGGGGCGCCAATCATCTGAGCCAACTCGTCGGCCGTCCACGCTGGTCGCTCAACCCCTACGCCACGGGGGCGCCGGGGGTCTACATCTGCTCCTCGGCCGCGCCGCCTGGGGCCGGAGTCCACGGGATGGTGGGCTTCCATGCGGCCAACCGAGCCCTGGCCTGGATCCGGCGTGGGGCGGATCCGCAGGGCGGGTAGCCCATGGACGAGCGCGACGAAGCAACCTGGGACGACACCGGTGACCCGGCTCCCCGGGTTCGCCGCTTCATGTCGGCCGACGACTTCCTGGCCCGCCGTTCGGCGGGGGTTCCCAGTGCGCCGCGAGGAGATCGGACCGCGCGACTGCGCAGCATGGCCGCCGACCTCGTGCGTGCGCGCCGACCCGGTCGTCGTGCCGGTGACCAAGAGGCCGAGGACCGTGCAGCGATCCGACGGGAGTTCGACGAACCGCGCACCATCGCCTTTTTGGTCCCCGAGAAACCGCACCCGTCGCCGCCACCATGGTGGCTGCTGCCGCCACCTTCGGTGCGGCCCGCCGCGGCGGGGTGGTCGCCTGGGACAACAGCGGCGACCCGGGCGGCGAGCAACCCGAGGGTGGGCCCGGCGGCACGCCCCGCGACCTCCTCGCGGCGATCGCGGACCACCCCGACCCCGGTGGTCTGGGTGTCGCGGAACTCGGTCGGGTCGTGCGGGCGCAGGGCGACGGCTGCTTCGATCTGCTCGCCGGCGGCCAGGACCCGGATTCGCGGGCCGGGTTGGCCGGAGCCGACTTCGAGGCCGTCCACAGCGTCCTGCGTCGCTTCTATCGCCTGATCCTCATCGATGTGGGCGACGACGCGACAACCGATGACTGGCTGGCGGCCGCCATGGCAGCCGACCTGCTGGTGGTGACCGCGAGCCTCGCTGAGGACAGTGGCTACCGGGCCCTGCGGATGCTGGACGAACTGCAGACGCTCGGGTATCCGAACCTGAAGTACCAGACGGTCACCGTCTTGTCGGATGCCGGCACCCGGGCCGAGGCGATGTTGGTCGCCGATCTGGTCCACGTCTTCACCCAGCGAACGCGCGCGGTGTGCCGCGTGCCCCACGACCCGAGGTCGCCTGGCGCCACGCCGTCCTGGTTGCCGGCGTGTGCCGCCATGGCCGCGGCGCTCTAGGGCCCTGTCCTAGCCACGTCCGGAGACAGGCAGTACGTTGCCCGCCATGACACAGACGGTGACCAAGACCACGATCAAGGTTGCGCAGTGGGCGACCGGCGGAGTGGGCCAGGCGGCGATGCAGGACGTCTTGGCACATCCGGACCTGGAACTGGTCGGGGCCTGGGTGCACAGCGCCGAGAAGCACGGCAAGGACGTCGGGGAGTTCATCGGCAGCGGCCCGGTCGGCATCGTTGCCACCACCGACCAGGACGAGATCATCAACGGGGACGCCGACTGCGTCGTCTATTCGCCGTTGATGCCCATCGAGTCCGAAGTGGTGGCGCTGCTGCGCGCGGGCAAGAACGTCGTGACGCCGGTGGGTTGGGTCTACCCCGACCCCGCCACGACCGGCGCCATCGAGGCGGCCTGTGAGGAGGGGAACTCGACCTTGCATGGCACCGGGATCCATCCCGGTGGCATCACGGAGCGCTTTCCGCTGATGGTCTCGGCTCTCTCGGCGGGCGTGACGCACGTGCGCTCCGAGGAGTTCTCCGACATCCGCACCTACGGCGCGCCCGACGTGATCCGGCACATCATGGCGTTCGGGGCCACTCCCGAGGAGGCCAAGGCGGGACCCATCGTCGGTCTGCTCGGCGGCGGCTTCAAACAGTCGGTGCGCATGATCGCCCACGAGATGGGCTTCGACATCGACCCCGAACTGACCACCATCCACGAGGTCGCGGTCGCCACCCAGGGGATCGACTCGCCGATCGGTGTCATCGAACCTGGGCTCGTGGCCGGACAGCGGTTCAGTTGGCAGGCCCGGGTCAACGGCGTCCCGGTCATCACCGCCACCGTCAACTGGCTGATGGGCGAGGCCCACCTGGACCCGGCGTGGGAGATCGGCGTCGAGGGCGAGCGGTTCGAGGTCGAGGTGACCGGCGACCCCTCGGTGAAACTGACCTTCAAGGGGCTCCAACCCGAGACGATCGAGGAGGGTCTGATCCGCAACCCCGGGGTCGTCTCGACGGCCAATCACTGCGTCAGTGCCATCCCGTACGTCGTGGCCGCCGGGCCCGGGATCAAGACCTATCTCGACCTCCCGCTGATCGCGGGACGGGCTGCGCCCGGCCTGGCCCGGTAGTTGCCGTTCCACCTGTCGAGAAGTCGGAGCGTCGAGTGGGGGAAGTCCGGTCGATCCGGCTAGGGTGAAGGCGTTCGACATCCTTTAACGAGCCGTCCTGTGAGGCGGAGAAGGAGGTCACGCGTACTCGTGTGTGCCCAGCCCAGCCCGGAGAAATCCAGCCCGGAAGAGTCCAGCGCGGATCAGCCCGGCGCCGTCCAACCATCTGTTGGCCGAACGGTCCTCGATGACCGTGACATCTCGCGGGCACTGACCCGCATCGCCCACGAGATCCTCGAACGCAACCGTGGCGGGCGCGATCTCGTGCTGCTCGGGATCCCCAGCCGTGGCGTCCCGCTCGCGCAGCGGATCGCGGCCAAGATCGCCGCGGTGGAGGGTTTCGAGGTGCCGGTCGGCTCGCTCGACGTGACGATGTATCGCGACGACCTCCGACTCAAGCCCGCCCGCACGCTGCTGCCCACCGAGATCCCCGACGAGGGGGTCGATGGCAAGACCGTGGTGCTGGTCGATGACGTCCTCTTCTCAGGACGCACCATCCGCTCGGCGCTCGACGCGCTCAACGACATCGGCCGGCCCACGGCGGTTCGGCTGGCCGTGCTGGTCGACCGGGGGCACCGCGAACTCCCGATCCGCGCCGACTTCGTGGGCAAGAACCTGCCCACCTCCCTGGTCGAGCGCGTCAGCGTCACGCTCGAGGAGACCGACGGTATCGACGCGGTGACCATCGAGGGGGCCGCTGTGAACGCTGCGACCGGCGATTCGGATGGGACTCCGGGATGAAGCGCCACCTGCTCAGCGCGGCCGACCTGACGCGAGACGACGCCGAGCTGGTCCTGTCGACCACCGCCGAGATGCTCTCCCTCGCGGATCGGCCGATCAAGAAGCTGCCGGCGTTGCGCGGTCGCACGGTCGTGAACCTGTTCTTCGAGGACTCGACCCGCACCCGCATCTCCTTCGAAGCAGCAGCCAAGCGACTCAGCGCCGATGTCATCAACTTCGCTGCCAAGGGTTCGAGCGTCTCCAAGGGCGAGAGCCTCAAGGACACCGCCCTGACCCTCGAGGCGATGGGTGCCGACGCCGTCGTCATCCGGCACGGCGCCAGCGGGGCCCCGCATCGGCTCGCGCACTCGGGCTGGGTTCGCTCCAGCGTGGTCAACGCGGGCGACGGCACCCATGAGCACCCGACGCAGGCCCTCCTGGATGCCTTCACCATGTGGCGCCACATCGGCGGTTCCAAACCCGGAGGGCTCGAAGGACGTCGGATCGCGATCGTCGGCGACGTGCTCCACAGCCGGGTGGCGCGCTCCAACGCGCTCCTGCTGCGGACCCTGGGAGCCGAGGTCACCCTCGTGGCTCCGCCGACACTGCTGCCGGTCGGGATCGATTCCTGGCCCGTCGAGACGTCCTACGACCTGGACGCGGTGCTGCCCAAGGCGGACGCGGTGATGATGCTGCGGGTTCAGCGCGAACGGATGCAGGGCGGGTTCTTCCCCACCCCTCGCGAATACAGCCGTCGGTACGGCCTCGATGCCCGCCGGATGGCGACGCTGCAGGACCACGCGATCGTGATGCACCCAGGACCCATGGTGCGCGGCATGGAGATCACCGCCGACGTCGCGGACTCGGTCCGGTCGGTGATCGTCGAACAGGTGACCAACGGCGTCGCGGTACGCATGGCAGTGCTCTACCTGCTGCTCGGAGGATCCGAGCATGCAGAGGTCTCAACCGGCCCGAATGATGGAGTTGTCTGAGTGAACTACTTGATCAAGGGCGTCTCCCTCCTGGGGGGCGAGCCCACCGATCTGCTGCTGCGCGATGGCGTGGTGAGTCAGGTCGCCGCGGAGATCTCGACGACCTCGGCCGGGAGTGACGTCGAGGTCATCGACGCATCGGGCCTGATCGCGCTCCCGGGACTCGTCGACCTGCACACGCACCTGCGCGAGCCCGGACGCGAGGACGCCGAGACCGTCGAGACCGGCACGCAGGCGGCCGCGCTGGGCGGCTTCACCGCCGTCCATGCGATGGCCAACACCGACCCCGTGGCCGACACCGCCGGTGTGGTCGAGCAGGTCTGGCGTCTGGGACGCGAGGCCGGCTACTGCGACGTTCGTCCGGTCGGCGCGGTGACCGTCGGTCTGGGCGGCGAGCGGTTGGCTGAACTCGGCGCGATGGCCGACTCCGCCGCAGCGGTCCGGGTCTTCTCCGACGACGGCAAGTGCGTCAGCGACGCGGTGCTGATGCGCCGAGCCCTCGAGTACGTCAAGGCCTTCGACGGCGTCGTGGCCCAGCATGCCCAGGAGCCACGGTTGACCGAAGACGCCCAGATGAACGAGGGCGAACTGTCCGGTCGGCTCGGGTTGGCCGGGTGGCCGGCGGTCGCCGAGGAGGCGATCATCGCCCGTGACTGCCTGCTGGCAGCCCACGTGGGCTCTCGGTTGCACGTGTGCCACGTCTCCACCGCCGGCTCGGTCGAGATCGTGCGCTGGGCCAAGTCGAAGGGGTGGAACGTCACGGCTGAAGCGTGTCCGCACCACCTGCTCCTGACCGACGACCTCGCCGCGACCTACGACCCGATCTACAAGGTCAACCCGCCGCTGCGAACCTCCGCCGATGGTGAGGCGCTGCGAGCCGGACTCGCCGACGGCACCATCGATTGCGTCGCCACCGACCACGCCCCGCACCCTCACGAGGACAAGGACTGCGAATGGGCGGCCGCCGCGTTCGGGATGCTCGGTCTCGAGACGGCTCTCTCGATCGTGCAACAGACCATGGTCGACTCCGGTCTGCTCGACTGGGCCGGGGTCGCTGACCGGTTGTCCTACGCGCCGGCTCGCATCGGTCGGGTCGCCGATCAGGGCCGACCCATCGCCGAGGGGGAACCCGCGAACGTGGTGCTCTATGACCCCACAGTCCGTCGGGTGGTCGACCCCGCGGAGTCCGCGAGTCTCTCGCGCAACACGCCCTACCGCGGGATGGAACTGCCCGGCAGAGTGGTGGCGACCTTCTTGCGCGGCCGCGCGACGGTGCTCGACGGGAAACTCCAATGACGGCGGGGCCGGCGCTGCTGGTGCTCGAAGACGGTCGCACCTTCCGTGGCGAGAGCTACGGCGCCCAGGGTGAGACGTTCGGCGAAGCCGTCTTCAACACCGGGATGACGGGCTACCAAGAGACCCTGACCGACCCGTCCTACCACCGTCAGGTGGTGGTGATGACCGCGCCGCACATCGGCAACACCGGCATCAATGACGAGGACTCCGAGTCCTCGCGGATCTGGGTGGCCGGCTACGTCGTCCGCGACCCTGCCAGGGTCCCGAGCAACTGGCGCAGCAGGCGCAGTCTCGACGACGAACTCATCGCCCAGGGCGTGGTCGGGATCAGTGGCATCGACACCCGAGCCCTGACCAGGCACCTGCGTGAGCGAGGCGCGATGCGCGTGGGGATCTCCTCGATCGAGTCCGACCCCGCGGCGCTTCTGGACCGGGTTCGCGCCAGCGCGCAGATGTCGGGCACCGAGTTGGCCAGTGAGGTCTCGACGGGGGAGACCTACGTCGTTCCCGCCATCGGGGAGCCGCGCTTCAAGGTGGCGGCCCTCGACCTCGGCATCAAGTCGATGACGCCCCATCGGATGGCCGAGCGCGGCATCGAGGTGCACGTCCTGCCTGCGACGACGACGTTCGAGGAACTGAAGGCGGTGGGCGCGGACGGTCTCTTCTTCTCCAACGGCCCGGGCGACCCCGCGGCCACCACCGGTCAGATCGAGTTGCTGCAGGCAGCGCTGGCCCACGGGATGCCCTACTTCGGGATCTGTTTCGGCAACCAGCTCTTCGGCCGGGCGCTGGGGTTCGGCACCTACAAGTTGAAGTACGGCCACCGCGGCATCAACCAGCCCGTCATGGACCGCACCACCGGCAAGGTCGAGGTGACCGCGCACAACCACGGATTCGCCGTGGACGCGCCCGTGGACGGGCCGACGCAGACCCCCTACGGCTTGGCCAGCGTGAGCCATGTGTGCCTCAACGACGACGTCGTCGAGGGACTCGAGTTGCGCGACGACCAGGGAGCGCTCAAGGCGTTCTCGGTCCAGTACCACCCGGAGGCGGCGGCCGGGCCGCACGACGCCTCCTACCTGTTCGACCGTTTCGTCCAGCTGATGAGTGGTCTCGACGACGCTCCTTCGTCGCTGCTCGACCACCAGGAGGCGTAGTGCCCAAGCGCGATGACATCAAGTCGGTCATGGTGATCGGCTCAGGGCCGATCATCATCGGGCAGGCCTGTGAGTTCGACTACTCCGGAACCCAGGCGTGCCGGGTCCTGCGCGACGAGGGACTGCGGGTGATCCTGGTCAACTCCAACCCGGCCACGATCATGACCGACCCCGAGTTCGCCGACGCGACCTACATCGAACCCATCACGCCCGAGTTCGTCGAGAAGGTCATCGCCAAGGAGCGACCTGACGCCCTGCTGGCCACCCTGGGCGGCCAGACCGCGCTGAACGCCGCGATGGCGCTCGATGCCGCCGGTGTGCTGGAGAAGTACGGCGTGGAGCTCATCGGGGCCTCCATCGAGGCGATCGACCGCGGCGAGAACCGGCAGGTCTTCAAGAAGATCGTCGAGGACCTCGGCGGTGAGTGCGCTCGCAGCGCCATCTGTCACTCCATGGACGAGTGCCTCGCCGGAGTCGCCGAGCTCGGCTACCCGGTCGTGGTCCGCCCCTCGTTCACCATGGGCGGGACCGGGTCGGGGATGGCGCACAACGAGACCGATCTGCGCCGGATCGCCGGCGCCGGGCTGCAGGCCAGCCCGACCACCGAGGTCCTTCTCGAGGAGTCGATCCTCGGTTGGAAGGAGTACGAGCTCGAGGTCATGCGCGACACCAAGGACAACGTGGTGATCGTGTGCTCGATCGAGAACCTCGACCCGATGGGCGTCCACACCGGCGACTCGATCACCGTCGCCCCCGCCATGACGCTCACCGACCGTGAGTACCAGGCCATGCGCGACCTCTCGATCGGGATCATCCGTTCGGTCGGTGTGGACACCGGTGGGTGCAACATCCAGTTCGCCGTCGACCCGCGCACCGGCCGCCTCGTGGTCATCGAGATGAACCCGCGCGTCTCGCGTTCGAGTGCGCTGGCCTCGAAGGCCACCGGCTTCCCGATCGCCAAGATCGCCGCCAAGGTCGCGATCGGCTACACCCTCGACGAGATCCCCAACGACATCACCTTGCGCTCGGACGGCGGCAGCACCCCGGCCGCGTTCGAACCGACCCTCGACTACGTCGTGGTCAAGGTGCCGCGCTTTGCGTTCGAGAAGTTCCCCGGTTCGGACCCGGTGCTGACCACGCACATGAAGTCGGTCGGCGAGGCGATGGCGATCGGACGCAACTTCACCGAAGCCCTGCAGAAGGCGTTGCGGTCGCTGGAGTCCAAGGATGCGCCCTTCGACTGGCACCAGGAGTGGGTCGACCTCGACAAGACGGCCCTGCTCGAAGAGATCAAGGTGCCGCACGACGGCCGGCTCAAGAAGGTCATGGACGCGCTGCGGGCCGGTGCCACTCCCGACGAGATCTTCGCCGCCACGCACATCGACCCGTGGTTCGTTGACCAGTTGCTGCTGATCAACGAGGTGGCCGTCGAGCTGACCGCCGCTGCCGAGCTCACCCCCGAGATCCTGCGCAAGGCCAAGCGGCACGGGTTCTCAGATGTTCAGATCGGCAAGATCCGCGGGATGAGCGCCGACGTCGTCCGCGGGGTTCGACACGCACTGGGGATCAGGCCCGTCTTCAAGACCGTCGACACCTGTGCCGCCGAGTTCGCGGCCGCGACGCCCTACCACTACTCCTCCTACGACGAAGAGTCCGAGGTCGCCCCGCGTGAGCGACCAGCGGTGATCATCTTGGGTTCGGGTCCCAACCGGATCGGCCAGGGCATCGAGTTCGACTACTCCTGCGTGCACGCTGCCCTGGCGCTGAGCGAGGTGGGCTACGAGACCGTGATGGTCAACTGCAACCCCGAGACCGTCTCGACCGACTACGACACCTCCGACCGCCTGTACTTCGAACCGCTGACCCTGGAGGACGTGCTCGAGATCGTGCACGCCGAGCAGCAGGCCGGGCCGGTGGCCGGTGTCATCTGCCAACTCGGCGGTCAGACCCCGCTCGGGCTGGCCCAGGGACTCGAGGACAACGGCGTCAACATCGTCGGGACCACCCCCGGGGCGATCCATCTGGCCGAGGAACGCGGCGCCTTCGGGCGGGTGCTGGCCGAGGCCGGACTCCCGGCGCCCAAGCACGGTCTGGCGACCTCCTACGCCGAGGCCAAGGCGATCGCCGCCGAGATCGGCTACCCGGTGCTGGTGCGTCCCTCCTACGTCCTTGGTGGACGGGGCATGGAGATCGTCTACGGAGACGAGGCCCTCGAGGGCTACATCGGCCGGGCCACCCAGGTCAGCCCCGAGCACCCGGTTCTGGTCGACCGCTTCATCGACGACGCCGTCGAGATCGACGTCGACGCGCTCTTCGACGGTCAGGAACTCTTCCTCGGCGGTGTGATGGAACACATCGAGGAGGCCGGCATCCACTCCGGCGACTCCTCGTGCGCGCTGCCGCCCATCACCTTGGGCGAGAGCGAGATCCAGCGGATCCGGGTGGCGACCGAGGCGATCGCGCGCGGTGTTGGCGTCGTCGGGTTGCTCAACATCCAGTACGCCCTCGGGTCGGACGTTCTCTATGTCCTGGAGGCAAACCCCCGGGCATCACGCACCGTGCCGTTCGTCTCCAAGGCGACCGCGACCCCGCTGGCCAAGGCGGCCGCCCGGATCATGCTGGGCGAGACGGTGGCCGAGCTCCGAGCGGCCGGCGTCCTTCCGGCGACCGGCGACGGCGGCACCCTGCCCGCCGACCAGCCGATCGCGGTCAAGGAGGCGGTGATGCCGTTCAACCGGTTCCGCACCCCTGACGGCCAGCAGGTCGACACGGTGCTGGGACCGGAGATGAAGTCGACCGGCGAGGTGATGGGCCTCGACGCGAACTTCGGCAAGGCCTTCGCGAAGTCACAGGCTGGCGCCTACGGTTCCCTGCCCACCTCGGGCAAGGTCTTCGTCTCGATGGCCAACCGCGACAAGCGGACCATGATCTTCCCGATCAAGGTCTTGGCCGACATGGGCTTCGAGATCCTCGCGACGCAAGGCACCGCCGAGGCGCTGCGCCGCAACGGCGTCGAGGCCACCGTGGTGCGCAAGCACTTCGAAGGACCTGGCGAGGGCGACCAACGCACCACCGTGCAACGCATCCTCGACGGTGACATCGACCTGATCGTCAACACCCCCTACGGCGCCTCCGGCGGCTCCGCGCGCATCGACGGCTACGAGATCCGCACCGCCGCCGTGATGGCCAACATCCCGTGCATCACCACCGTCCAGGGGCTCGGCGCCGCGGTCCAGGGCATCGAGGCGGCCACGCGCGGTTCGATCGGGGTGCGATCCCTGCAGGACTGGTTCGGCACCAGTGGGTAGGGCCTACGACGCAGCCTTCGAGCACGGGTTCGCTCGGGTCGATCCGGAGCGGGCCCACCACCTCGGATTCCGGGCGGTGCGGATCGCGCGCCCCGTCCTCGCGCTGCGACGTACCCCGGGGGAGCCGGTGGAGGCCATGGGCCTGCGCTTCCCGAACGCGCTCGGCCTCGCCGCCGGCTTCGACAAGAACGCGGTCGGCATCGACGCCTTGGCAGCACTCGGCTTCGGTCACGTCGAGATCGGCACCGTCACGGGTCAGGCGCAGCCCGGGAACCCCAAACCGCGCCTGTTCCGGCTCCCCGCCGACCGGGCCGTGGTCAACCGGATGGGCTTCAACAACGACGGGGCCGAGGTCGTGGCGGCACGGTTGGCCGCCCGGGGGAGGCGTCCGGGACCCGTGCTCGGGATCAACATCGGCAAGTCGAAGGTGGTCCCTGAGGACCAAGCCGTCGGGGACTATGAGAAGTCGGCGAGGCTGCTGGCTCCGCACGCCGACTATCTGGTCGTCAACGTGAGTTCACCCAACACTCCCGGATTGCGGAATCTGCAGTCGGTGGAGAAGCTCGAGCCGATCCTCCTCGCCGTGCGCGCGGTCGCTGGCGAGGTGCCGCTGCTGGTCAAGATCGCTCCGGACTTGGCCGACGACGACGTTCTCGAGGTGGCTGACCTCGCCACCCGGATCGGCTTGGACGGCATCGTCGCCACCAACACCACCATCTCTCGAGACGGGCTGGTCTCGCCCCGAGCGCAGATCGAGGCGGCCGGCGACGGCGGTCTCTCGGGGCGCCCGCTGAACGCCCGGTCTCTGGAGGTGCTGCGGCTCCTGCGCGGCCGCGTCGGGGAGGGCCTCACGCTAGTTGGCGTCGGTGGGATCACGACCGCAGAAGATGCCCAGGCTCGCCTCGATGCGGGAGCCGATCTGCTGCAGGGCTACACGGCGTTCATCTATGAGGGGCCCGGCTGGCCCCGCCGGATCCTGCGTGGGATCTCGTGAAAGGAACCTCATGACCACCTTCGGCGCCCGATACGTCGCGGCCATCGAGGCCCGCGGCCCGTTGTGTGCGGGCATCGACCCGCACTCGTCGCTCCTCACCGAGTGGGGTCTGGACGACAACGTCGCCGGCCTGGAGCGCTTCGCGCTCGCCGCGGTCGAGGGCCTGGCCCCGCACGTGGCGTTGATCAAGCCGCAGTCGGCCTTCTATGAGCGCTTCGGCAGCCGCGGAATCGCGGTCCTCGAGCGGGTGATCCAGGAGTCCCGCGCCGCGGGTGCACTGGTGTTGCTCGACGTCAAACGCGGGGACATCGGCTCGACCACGCAGGCCTACGCGGATGCCTACCTCGACCCCGCC
>JBFIDC010000028.1:0-18927 GCA_041581495.1 Nocardioides sp.
CCCGGTCCGGGGCCACTTGCATGTGAGACAGAGGTGCATGTGAGACAGAAGAAGTCGCGCGGGCACTCCTGAGGCGAGTATCCGCGCTCGTCACGTCATCAGCACTGAGGGTTGGAGCCCTCGAATCCGATGACGTTGGGCGAGGGCCGCCGCGCCGGCGACCAGTCGCGGGTGGGCTCAGTTGCCCTTCAGGTCCTCGCGGTCGGCATCGACGTCTTCAGCCAGCGTGCCGAGGTAGAGCGCGATGACCTTCGGGTCGTTGGCGAGCTCGCGACCGGTCCCGGTGTGGGCGTCCTTGCCCTGGTCGAGCACGTAGCCGCGGTCACAGATCTGCAGACAGCGACGGGCGTTCTGCTCGACCATCACCACGCACACACCGGTCTTGTTGATCCGGCGGGTACGGATGAAGGTCTCGTCCTGGCGCACCGGCGACAGTCCTGCCGAGGGCTCATCGAGCAGCAGCACGCTGGGCTCCATCATCAACGCCCGCGCCATCGCCAGCGATTGCCGTTCGCCCCCGGAGAGCGCGCCGGCGCTCTGGGTGCGGCGATCGTGCAGCACCGGGAAGAGATCCCACATGGCCGCCAGTCGCTCGGCGCTCTTCTTGGGCCGCAGGAACAGGCCCATGAGGAGGTTCTCCTCGATGGAGAGCGACGGGAAGACGTTGTTGTTCTGCGGGACGAATCCGACACCCATCTCGACGAGACGGTTGGCCTTGAGGTTGGTGATGTTCTGATCCCCGAGGGTGACGGTTCCCGAGTGGATCTTGACCAACCCGAACATCGCCTTGAGCAACGTGGACTTGCCGGCACCGTTGGGGCCGATGATCCCGATCATCTCGCCCGGGTAGGCGACCAGGCTGCAGCCGTTGAGGATGTTGACGCCCGGGAGGTAGCCCGCGACCAGATCGTTGGCCTCGATGACCGCCGAGCCCTGCTGGGTGGCGGGCTGGCTCTGCGCCTGCGTGGTCATGCTTGCTCCTCGTCGGTCTTCGCGTCACCGGCAGCCGGCTCGTCGAGCAGTGAGTCGTCACCGAGGTCGGTGTCGTGGTGTGCACCGAGGTAGGCGTCGATCACTGCCGGTTCCGCCATCACGCTGCCGGCGCTACCTTCGGCCACGATGCGACCCTCGGCCATCACCACGACCCAGTCGGAGATGTGTCGGACCACGTGCATGTCGTGCTCGACGAACAGCACTGTCATGCCGTCATCGCGCAGGGACTGGATGTGGCCCAGCAAGGACTGGGTCAGTGCCGGGTTCACTCCGGCCATCGGCTCATCGAGCATGATCATGGTGGGGTCGCTCATCAAGGCACGCGCCATCTCGAGCAGCTTGCGCTGCCCACCCGACAGGCTGCCGGCGTAGTCGTGGCGCTTCTCGAGCAGGCTGAAGCGATCCAACAGCTCCTCGGCCTTGGCCTCGATCTGCTTCTCCTGACGCCGCCAGACCGGCTTGAACATCGACAGCGCGAGGTTCTCTCCAGCCTGGTCCTGGGCCCCCAGCAGCATGTTGTCCATCACCGTCATCCTGTTGAGGGACTTGGTGAGCTGGAAGGTCCGGACCATGCCGGACCTGGCGACCCGCGATGCCGAGGTCTTGTCGAGGGTGCGGCCCTCGAACGACCAGTGCGCACCCTTGCCGGCGCTGGTGGGCTTGTCGAAGCCCGTGATCAGGTTGAAGAACGTCGTCTTGCCCGCACCGTTGGGGCCGATCAGCGCGGTGATCAGACCGCGCTGCACCTCGAGGTGGTCCACATCGACGGCCGTCATGCCGCCGAACTGGCGCACGATGTTGTCGACGGTGAGAATCGGGTTCGGCTTGGCCGACCCGGGTGTGCGCGCGACGTCTGCCATCAGATCGATGCGTGCTTGTGGGTCGGCCAACGGGTTGGTTCCCTGAGCGTTCACAGCGGTTGCCTCAGACATTGAATCGGAGCTCCCTCTTGTCGCCGAGGATTCCTTGTGGTCTGAATATGACGAGCAACATCAAGGCTACGCCGACCACAATGAACGCGAACTGGGTCGCCTCCTGGTTGCTCATGATCGAGTTCGGCACGTAGGTCTGGGTGATGCCGATGACCGCGATCCGGCCGGCGAAGAACAGGATCGAGCCGAGGATCGGCCCCCAGATCGTTGCCGCACCTCCGAGCAGGAGCGCGGTGTAGATGAAGAACGTCAGCGATCGACCCATGTTGTCGGGTTGAACCGTCGAGGGCAGCACGTACATGATCCCGCCCAGCGCACCGAACAGACCGCCGATGATCAGGGCCTGCATCTTGATCGCGAACACGTTCTTGCCCAGGCTGCGCATGGCGTCCTCGTCCTCGCGGACCCCGCGCAGGGCGCGGCCCCACGGGCTACGGGTCAAGATCAGCACCAGGACACTCGACAGCACCGCGAGTCCCCAGGCGACCACGACCGTCCACCACCCGTCGACACCGGTGTTCTGGTTGGTGACGGGAACCGCGAACAGCGTCACGAGCACGCCGACGGCTCCCAGAGCGGTCAGCGAGAGCGCGCGCGTTCGCCCGGTCAGCGAGGTCTTGCCTCGCGCGATCTGGATGACGGTGATGATCACCGCGATCACGATCGCCCACGAAAGCAGCCGGACCCAGATGGCACCGTCGGCCACATCACGCCAGTTGAAGGGCAGCAGGCTGGTGCTTCCGTCACCGAAGACCGACAGGTCACGGAACGGACCGCGGTAGCGGCTGCCGGGGATGCCTTGGGCACCACCGGTCTTGTCGAAGAGCCACTCATAACCCACGGAACGGCCGACGTACCTGATGATCTCTGCGGCCGAGATGGTCACGATCGCCAGGTAGTCACCGCGCAGTTTCAGCGTGGGCACGCCCAGCACCAGCGCGAACAAGAAGGCCAACGCCAGTCCGACGAAGACCGCCACGATCAGCGGCAGGTCGTAGGAGGTGATCGAGATGGCGAAGCCATAGGCACCGAGGAGCATGAACGCCGACTGGCCGATGTTGAGCAACCCGGTGAAACCGAAGTGGATGTTGAGGCCGATGACGGCGATCGCCACCGCTGCGGTCTGTGGGGTGAGCGCCGTCGAGACCATGGAGGTCAAGATCTGCTGGATTTCGTTCATGTCCGTTCCCCTTAACCGACCCGCTGGGCTTTGCCGAGCAGACCTTGCGGTCTGACCATCAAGACCAGGATCAACATCAGCAGTGCGGCGGCGTACTTGAAGTCACCGAGGATGAACGGCGTCAGGGGCGCCATCTCGACCACCAGGCCGATCACGATGGAGCCGACCAGGGCGCCGAAGGCGGTGCCGAGTCCACCCAGCGTCACCGCGGCGAAGAGCAGCAGCAGGATCTGCAGGCCGGTGTCCCACTTGATGCCGTTGACGACGAGTGCGTACAGGATGCCCGAGAGCCCTGCCAGCGCCATCGCCACCGTCCACACCAGGCGAATCACCTTGTCGGTGTCGATCCCGGACGCCTGTGCCAGGGCTGGGTTGTCGGAGACCGCACGGGTTGCCCGACCGATCCGGGTGCGCAGCAGCGCGAAACCGACGGCGGCGAGTACGACGGCGCAGATGCCCATGGCGGCCAGGGACTGCTGGGTGGTCGTGATGGGACCGAACGTGACGGTGGTGGGGTTCTCGACCACCACTCGGACCGTGCGGGAACCCACGAAGAACTGATAGGAGTACTGCATCGCCAGCGAGAGCCCGATGGTGACGATCATGAGCTGGGTCAACCCGAGCCCGCGGCGACGCAGTGGTCGCCACAGCACCACGTCTTGGAACCATCCGGTGAAGCCACCGACGATCAGCACCATCAAGCCTCCGAGGAAGAGGTTGATGCCCCACACGTTGATGAACAGATAAGCGGTCATGCCGCCCAAGGTGACCTGTTCGGCGTGGGCGAAGTTGGACAGGCCAGTCGTGCCGTAGATCAGCGACAGCCCCACGGACGCCAGGGCGAGCAGCAGACCCAGACGGAGCCCGTTGAAGGCGCCTTGGATGATCTCCCCCGACAGGCTGGTGGTGGGGTCGTAGTCGACCGAGCGGATCTCGAAGATCGCGCTGCGGGTCTGCCCCAGCACCGCGTTGACGGTGACCTCGTCGGTGAGGAGATCGAAACCGTCGGGCAGGGATTCGGGGTCCACCGAGAGGGTGTACTTGCCGGCCTCGGTGATGGTGAAGCTGAACTTCCCATCGGCCTCGGTGGTTTGGGTCTCCGTTGTGCCATCGAGTTTGGCGAGCGTGACGTCGGCGCCTTCGATCGGGTTCGCGCGGCCACCGAGGGTGCCACTGATGCACCCGGTCGTGTCGGCCTGCGGCAGGCACAGGGTCGCCACGGCGGCGTGTTGCCCCGCCTGCGCCGAGGTCGCGGCCAGCAGCACAAGCAGCGGCGCAACCATGAGACTCAAGGTCAGCCCAGCCATCACCCGTCCGACGGCTCGCCCTCGGGCGGCGTGTCGAGACTTCAAAACGGGGTCCTCCTCACGTGCCCCCCAACCCGGGGGATCCACGGCAGTCTATGGGGCATAGATGTGTTCTGCGCCACCCCCCAAGTATCGATCGTGTCTCTTCCGGTTAACTTTCCGCGATGCCGGGGCCGTGCTCGATCACGCCGTCCGCGACCTGTCGCATCGACAGTCGCAAGTCCATAGCCGTCTTCTGAATCCAGCGGAAGGCCTCGGGTTCGGTCAGGCTCAGTTGGTCCTGCAGGACGGCCTTGGCGCGCTCGACGGACTTGCGCGTCTCGAGCCGTTCGGTGAGGTCGGCGACCTCGGCCTCGAGCTGGTTGAGTTCGGCGAACCTGCTCAACGCCATCTCGATCGCCGGCACCAGATCGGTCTTGGAGAAGGGCTTGACCAGATACGCCATCGCGCCCGCGTCCCGGGCGCGCTCGACGAGTTCTCGCTGCCCGAACGCCGTCAAGATGACCACGGGGGCGATGCGCGCGGTCGCGATCTGCTCGGCGGCGGCGATGCCATCGAGAATCGGCATCTTCACATCGAGGATCACCAGATCCGGACGGAGTTCCTTGGCCAACTCGATCGCTCGGGCGCCGTCCCCGGCCTGACCCACGACGTCATAGCCCTCCTCGGTGAGCATCTCGGCCAGATCCATGCGGATCAGGGCCTCGTCCTCGGCCACGACTACCGTGCGTGCAGTCGGCTGGGGCGGGGCGTGGGTCGGTGGTTCGCTCACGCGGGAAGGCTATCGGTCGAGTGCCGGGTTGGGTCGCACCGAGGTTCTCCGATACGCTCGGCGCCGCCCAGCCGGGTTGGCGGAACGGCATACGCGGTGGTCTCAAACACCATTGTCCGAAAGGACGTGTGGGTTCGAATCCCACACCCGGCACAACAGCGCGATCCCTCGTGTTCACCCCAGTGCGCGGACTCCAGGTTGTTCAACCGGAGTGCGTCGACCACTAGGACTTCAACCGGCGGTAGGCCGGTGCGGCGCCGTTGACCGCGTCGCCCATCTGGTGGATGCGCAAGGCGTTGGTCGAGCCGGGGATGCCGGGCGGCGAACCGGCGATGATCACGACCTGGTCGGACTCCTCGACCCTGCCGATCGCCAGCAGCTGCTCATCGACTTGTCGGACCATCTCGTCGGTGTGCTCGACCGGTGCGGTCTTGAAGGTCTCGACCCCCCACGTCAGGGACAACTGTGAGCGGGTCCGGTCCTCGGGGGTGAAGGCGAGGACGGGGATGGGTCCGCGCAGCCGAGACATCCGGCGCGCGGAATCGCCGGATTGGGTGAAGGCCACGATGTACTTCGCGCCGATCCGCTCGGCCACCTCGCCGGCGGCCTTGGCGATGACCCCGCCGCTGGTGTGAGGATCCCAGTCCAGGACTCGCAGGGTGCCGACCACGGACTGCTCGAGTGCGTGTTGCTCGGTGGCGTGGATGATGCGGGCCATCGTCTCGACCGTGTGGACCGGGTACTCCCCCACACTCGTCTCACCCGACAACATGACCGCATCGGCGCCGTCGAGAACCGCGTTGGCCACGTCGGAGGCCTCCGCACGGGTGGGCAACGGGTTCGAGATCATCGACTCCAACATCTGGGTCGCCACGATGACCGGTTTCGCCGCGAGCCGAGCCTTGTCGATGACCTGCTTCTGCAAGAAGGGCACCTCTTCCATGGCGCACTCGACGCCGAGGTCGCCGCGAGCGACCATGAAACCGTCGAAGGCCGCGACAACTTCATCAATATTGGCGATGGCCTGCGGCTTCTCGATCTTGGCGATGATCGGGAGCATCACGCCCTCCTCGCGCATGATGCGACGTACGTCTTCGGCGTCGGCGGCGTTGCGCACGAAACTCAGCGCGATGAAGTCGACACCGAGGTCGAGGGCGAAGCGGAGGTCGGCGATGTCCTTCTCGGACAGGGCCGGCACCGAGACGGCCACACCGGGCAGGTTGATGCCCTTGTTGTTGCTGACCCGTCCACCAACGAGGACCTCGGTGACGACGTCGGTGCCGCCGATGATCTCAAGGGCCCGCAACCGGACCTTGCCGTCGTCGATCAGCAACGGGTCGCCCACGGCGACGTCGCCGGCCAGGCCCTTGTAGGTGGTCCCGCAGATCTCGGCGTTGCCGTCGACATCGCGCGTGGTGATGGTCCAGCGCTGCCCACGGCGTAGTTCGACGGGCCCCTCGGAGAAGGTCTCGAGTCGGATCTTGGGTCCCTGCAGGTCGGCCAGGATCCCCACTCCGTGGCCACTGGCGTCGGCGGCGGCCCGCACCCGCGTGTAGGCCTCACGGTGGTCGTCGTGGGTTCCGTGGCTCATGTTGAGCCGTGCGACGTCCATCCCGGCATAGACCAACTCCCGGATCCGCCGTTCGCTCGCGGTCGCCGGGCCCAGGGTGCATACGATCTTCGCTCGTCTCACCAGGCAACCCTAGCGAGAGTTGGAACGATCAAAAAGGCCGGTTACACCACCAGGGGGCGCTCGGTGGGTGCAATGGGGTACGGCAGGGTCGTGGAGCCGGTCAGGAATTCGTCGACCGCTGAGGCGCACGCGCGTCCTTCGGCGATCGCCCACACGATCAAGGATTGGCCGCGACCCGCGTCCCCGGCCACGAAGACCGCGGGCGTCGAGGTCTGGTAGGCGGCATCCCGCGCCACGTTCCCGCGCTCGTCGAGGTCCACCCCGAGTTGCTCGACCAGGCCCGGCTTCTCGGGCCCGACGAACCCCATGGCGAACAGCACGAGGTCGGCGGGGAGTTCGCGTTCGCTGCCCTCGATCTCCTGGAACCGACCATCTTTGAACTCGACGTCGACGAGCAGCAGCGCCCGCACGTTGCCATCGGCGTCACCGAGGAACTCCTTGGTGGAGATCGAGAACAGCCGCTCACCGGCCTCCTCGTGGGCCGAGGAGACGCGGAACGTCATGGGGTAGGTCGGCCAGGGCTGGCCTTCCGGGCGCGCCAACGGCGGCTCCGGCATGATCTCGAGCTGGGTGATCGAGGCCGCGCCCTGACGGGTGGAGGTACCGAGACAGTCCGCTCCGGTATCTCCCCCGCCGATGATCACCACGTGCTTGCCACTGGCGCTGATCTGATCCTCGACGTCCTCGCCCAAGGCGACACGGTTGGCCTGCGGCAGGAAGTCCATGGCCTGGTGCAGCCCACCGAGTTCCCGGCCCGGGATGGGGAGGTCCCGTGGTTCGGTGGAGCCCATCGCCAACACGACGGCGTCGTAGCGTTCGCGCAGTTGATCGCCGGTCAGCTCTGCTCCGACATCGACCCCCGCACGGAAGACGGTGCCCTCGCGACGCATCTGGTCCAAGCGACGGTCGAGGTGCTTCTTCTCCATCTTGAACTCGGGGATGCCGTAGCGCAGCAGGCCGCCGATCTTGTCGGCACGCTCATAGACCGCCACGGTGTGCCCGGCGCGGGTCAACTGCTGAGCCGCGGCGAGTCCGGCCGGGCCGGAGCCGATCACCGCGACGGTGCGCCCCGAGAGCCACTCGGGGGGCTGGGGCCGAACCAGTCCGGTCTCCCACGCCTTGTCGATGATCGAGACCTCGACGTTCTTGATCGTCACCGGGTCCTGGTTGATGCCCAGGACGCAGGCGGTCTCGCACGGTGCCGGGCACAGGCGACCGGTGAACTCGGGGAAGTTGTTGGTGGCGTGCAGTCGCTCGATCGCCCCCTCCCAGTCACCTCGCCAGACCAGGTCGTTCCACTCCGGGATGATGTTTCCCAACGGGCAGCCCTGGTGGCAGAACGGAATGCCGCAATCCATGCAGCGTCCGGCCTGGGTGGTGATGATCGGCAACAGGGCACGCCCGACGCCGTCGGGATAGACCTCGTCCCAGTCGTGGATCCGTTCCTCGACCGGACGGCGAGGAGCAACCTCACGCCCGGCCTTCATGAAGCCTCGGGGGTCAGCCATGGAGCGCCTCCATCATCGCGTTCGCAGTCTCTGCTTCGGTCAGCCCGTCGGCCTCGGCCTTCGCCTTCGCCTCCAGGACCAATCGGTAGTCGGTGGGCATGACCTGGGTGAACCTCGCCAGCGCGGCGGGCCAGTCGGCCAGCAACTCGGCTGCCACGTCCGAACCCGTCTCGTCGGCGTGCTCACGGACCAACCCTTCGAGTTCGAGCGCCGCCTGGCCCTCGACGGGGCCGAGTTCGACCAGTTCGGTGTTGACCCTGAAGGGCTTGAGATCCAGGACCCAGGCAACACCGCCGGACATCCCGGCCGCGAAGTTGCGGCCGGTCCGACCGAGGACCACGACGCGTCCTCCGGTCATGTACTCGCAGGCGTGGTCACCGACACCCTCGGTCACCGCCCACGCGCCGGAGTTGCGAACACAGAAGCGTTCGCCGACGCCACCGCGGATGAAGATCCGCCCGGAGGTGGCGCCGTAGGCGATCACGTTGCCGGCGATGATCTGCTCGCTGGCAGCGAAGGTGGCGGCGCGGTCGGGGCGGACCACGATCCGACCGCCCGACAACCCCTTGCCGAGGTAGTCGTTGGTGTCACCCTCCAGACGCATGGTGACCCCGGGCGGCACGAAGGCGCCGAAGGACTGCCCCGCCGACCCGGTGAACGTCAGGTCGATGGTTCCCTCGGGAAGGCCGGCTCCGCCGTACTTCTTGGTGATCTCGTGGCCCAGGATCGTGCCCACGGTGCGGTTGACGTTGCGGATCTGGACCTGGGCCCGCAGCGGCTCCCCCGACTCGAGGACACCCTCGGCCAACGGAAGCAGTTCGGTCACGTCCAGTGAACGCTCCAGACCATGGTCCTGGGTCTTGGTGCAGCGCAGGTCCTGGCCGGGGAACGCCGAGAGATCCGGCTCGTGCAGCACCGGCGTCAGGTCGAGACCCGATGCCTTCCAGTGCTCGACGGCCTTGAGGACATCGAGTGAGCCGACCTGACCCACGGCCTCGTCGAGGGTGCGGAACCCGAGTTCGGCGAGGAGTTCACGGACCTCTTCGGCGATGAAGGTGAAGAAGTTGACCACATGGTCGGCCTGGCCGGCGTAGCGCTCACGCAGCACCGGGTTCTGAGTCGCCACTCCCACCGGGCAGGTGTCGAGGTGACAGACCCGCATCATGATGCAGCCGGAGACCACCAGGGGCGCCGTGGCGAAGCCGAACTCCTCGGCTCCCAGCAGCGCCGCGATGACCACGTCGCGCCCGGTCTTCAGCTGCCCGTCGGCCTGCACGACGATCCGGTCCCGGAGACCGTTGAGCAATAGGGTCTGCTGCGTCTCGGCCAACCCGAGCTCCCACGGACCTCCGGCGTGCTTGAGGGAGGTCAGCGGCGAGGCGCCGGTGCCACCGTCGTGCCCAGAGATCAGCACCACGTCGGCGTGCGCCTTGGAGACGCCCGCCGCAACAGTGCCCACGCCGACCTCGGCGACCAACTTCACGTGCACCCGCGCCTGCGGGTTCGCGTTCTTGAGGTCGTGGATCAGCTGGGCGAGGTCCTCGATGGAGTAGATGTCGTGGTGAGGCGGCGGGCTGATCAGGCCGACTCCGGGAGTGGAGTGCCTGGTCTTGGCCACCCAGGGGTAGACCTTGTGACCGGGCAACTGACCGCCCTCGCCCGGTTTGGCCCCCTGCGCCATCTTGATCTGGATGTCGTCGGAGTTGGTGAGGTACTCGGCGGTGACACCGAACCGGCCGGAGGCAACCTGCTTGATCGAGCTTCGGCGGGCAGGGTCATAGAGACGCTCGGCGTCCTCACCACCCTCACCGGTGTTGGACTTCGCGCCGAGGCGGTTCATGGCGATCGCCAGGGTTTCGTGCGCCTCTTGGCTGATCGAGCCATAGGACATCGCCCCGGTCGAGAAGCGCTTGACGATCTCGGAGACCGGCTCGACCTCCTCGATCGGGATCGGGGTGCGCCCGGTGGACTCGGCGTCCTTGAACCGGAACAGTCCGCGCAAGGTCATCAGTCGCTCGGATTGCTCGTTGACCCGGTCCGTGTACTGCTTGAAGACGTCGTAGCGACCCGTGCGAGTCGAATGCTGGAGGCGGAAGACCGTCTCCGGGTCGAAGAGGTGCGGCTCGCCCTCGCGACGCCACTGGTACTCCCCACCGATCTCGAGCTCGCGGTGCGCGGGCAGGATCCCGCCGCGGGGGTAGGCCCTGGCATGCCGCTTGGCCACCTCCTCGGCGATCGTGTCGAGTTCGATCCCGCCCAGCTTGGAGGCGGTGCCGGTGAAGTAGCGGTCGACCACGTTCTGCGAGAGCCCCACGGCTTCGAAGATCTGGGCACCCGTGTAGGACGCCACGGTCGAGACGCCCATCTTGGACATCACCTTGAGAACGCCCTTGCCGAGCGCCTTGATCAGGTTGGCCACGGCCGCTTCGGGCTCGGCCTTCACATAGAAGCCCTCACGGGCCAGGTCCTCGACCGACTCCATGGCCAGGTAGGGGTTGACCGCTGCCGCGCCGTACCCGACCAGTAGTGCGACGTGGTGCACCTCGCGCACATCGCCGGCCTCGATGAGCAGGCCGACCTGGGTGCGGGTCTTCTCGCGCACCAGGTGATGGTGGACGGCCCCCGTCAGAAGCAGGGACGGGATCGGTGCCAACTCCTGGGTGGAGTGCCGGTCGGAGAGCACGATGATGCGGGCACCGTCGGCGATGGCCTGGCTGACCTCGCCGCAGATCTCCTCGATCCGCTGTGCCATGGCCTCGCCGCCGCCCTCGACGTCATAGAGACCGCGTGAGACGTGGGTGATGAAGCCCGGCATGTCGCCATCGCGGTTGATGTGACGGATCTTGGCGAGGTCGTCGTTGGAGATGACCGGGAACGGCAACACCACCTGGCGACACGAGGAGGCCCGCGGCTTCAAGAGGTTGCCCTCGGGACCGATGGTGCCCGACAACGAGGTCACCAACTCCTCGCGAATGGCGTCCAACGGCGGGTTGGTGACCTGGGCGAAGAGTTGAGCGAAGTAGTCGAACAGCAACCGGGGCTTGTCGCTGAGTACGGCGATGGGGGTGTCGGTGCCCATGGATCCCAGCGGCTCACCACCGGTGTTGGCCATCGGGGTGAGCAGGACCCTGAGTTCTTCCTCGGTGTAGCCGAAGACCTGTTGGCGACGGGTCACCGAGGCATGGGTGTGCACGATGTGCTCACGCGCCGGGATGTCGTCGAGGTGGATCTGGCCGGCGTGCAGCCACTCCTCATACGGCTGCTCGGCGGCAAGTCCGGCCTTGACTTCCTCGTCCTCGATGATCCGGTGCTCGGTGGTGTCGACCAAGAACATCCGGCCCGGCTGGAGGCGACCCTTGCGCACGATCGTGGCCGGGTCGAGGTCGAGCACACCCACCTCGGAGGCCAGAACCACCAACCCGTCGTCGGTGACCCAGTAGCGGGAGGGACGCAGTCCGTTGCGGTCGAGGACGGCACCGACCTGGTCGCCGTCGGTGAACACCACGCACGCGGGTCCGTCCCAGGGCTCCATCAGCGAGGCATGGAACTCATAGAACGCCCGGCGGCTGGCATCCATCTCGGTGTGGTTCTCCCACGCCTCGGGAATCATCATCAGGACCGAGTGCGGCAACGAGCGACCGCCCATGTGCAGCAGTTCGAGAACCTCATCGAAGGACGCCGAGTCGGAGGCACCCGGGGTGCAGATGGGATAAAGGCGCTCGAAGTCCCCGCTGATGAGGTCGGTGGACAGCAGCGCTTCGCGGGCCCGCATCCAGTTGCGGTTGCCCATCACCGTGTTGATCTCGCCGTTGTGGGCGATGAATCGGAACGGGTGCGAGAGCGGCCAACTCGGGAACGTGTTGGTCGAGAAGCGCGAGTGCACCACTGCCAGCGCCGAAGTGACGCGCTCGTCGCGCAGGTCGGGGAAGACCTCACCGAGTTGAGCGGTGGTCAGCATGCCCTTGTAGACCATGGTGCGCGAGGACAACGAGGGGAAATAGGCGTCGGTCTCGGACTCCGCCCGCTTGCGCAGGCAGAACGCGAGACGCTCCAGCGCCATCCCGGTGACCCTGGCGCCGCGGCCGCTCACGAAGATCTGCGCGAACTGCGGCATGACCTCGAGGGCCGTCTTGCCCAGCGAGGAGGGGTCGACGGGGACCTCACGCCATCCGAGGACCTCGAGTCCCTCTTCCTCGGCGATCTCTTCGATGCGCGCGCGGGTCTTGGCGATGTGGTCGGTCTCACCGGGCAAGAAGGCGGTGCCCACCGCGTAGGACTTCGGAGCAGGCAGTTCGAACCCACACTCGGCGGTGACCTCACGCAAGAACGCGTCGGGGACCTGGATCAAGATGCCGGCACCGTCACCTGAGTTCACCTCGGCACCGGCAGCACCACGGTGGTCGAGGTTCATCAGGGCGGTCAGCCCCTTGCACACGATGTCGTGGCTGGCTTCACCGGTCAGGGTGGCCACAAAGGCCACGCCGCAGGCGTCGTGCTCGTATCCGGGGTCGTAAAGGCCCTGAGGCGCCGGATATGCGGTCGGGTAGGTCACCGTCGCACTCCCTTGTCTTGTTTCGGCCCCGGAAGACTCCGAGGCGCAGCCCTCAGCAGTGGTGAACCACGCGGAAGGGCGGTGCGGCAGAACAGGTCTGGTGCAGGGGACGACATTGGCCCGCGCGGAGCCTGAAGGCTATCAAAGGGAGCCGGTGGGGGGCTCCCGCGTTTCAGTTGGCGGAGAATTCCGGTCCTCCGGGACGGTTCCGGCCTCGACGCGCGGCTCCCGTCCAGCGACGTAGACCGCCTCCTCACGCACCGGCCAACGCCGCGCGCTGTAGGCGAACCAGGCCGCGGCGAGCACGAACAGGACGATCGAGGTCCACACGTTGAACCGCAGACCTGCGACGTCACTGAACTGGACGGCGTCGATGCGCAAGGTCTCGATCCAGCCTCGGCCGGCCGTGTAGGCCATCACATACAGCGCGATGACCCGACCATGGCCGAGCCTCCACCTGCGGTCGACCCAGACGACGAGGAAGAACGCCGCGAGGTTCCACAGCGACTCGTAGAGGAAGGTCGGGTGGAACGTGGTTTGGGTGATGAACTCAAGGGGGCGGTTGTCGGGCGAGATCTCCAGCCCCCACGGCAGGTCGGTCGGCTTGCCGAACAGTTCCTGGTTGAACCAGTTGCCCCAGCGTCCGATCGCCTGGCCGATCAGCACACCGGGGATCATCGCGTCGAGGACGGGCAGGAGTCTGATGCCGCGCAGTCGCGCAGCGAGGATGACGCCGACCGCTCCCATCGCGACGCCGCCCCAGACCCCGAGTCCGCCGCGCCAGACGTAGAGGATGTTCCACAGGCTGCCGCTGGCCCCGAAGTAGTTCGCCGGGTCGGTGAACACGTGATAGAGCCGGGCGCCGACGATCCCGAACGGGACCGCCCACACGGCTAGGTCGGCGATCTCGCCGGCCGTACCACCGCGGGCGATCCAGCGGCGTTCGCCGATCCAGACGGCCACCAGGATGCCCAGGATGATCGCGAGCGCGTAGCCCCTGATGGGGACCGGCCCGAGGTACCAGACGCCGCTGTCGGGGCTCGGGATCGAGAGCGGGATCAAGGAGGCGAGGGAGGCGACCATGGCTGGTCAGTCCTTTCCGAGAAGGGCATGGATGTCTCGGGCGAACTCAGCCGAGGACGTCTCCTGCGACCAGTAGATCGGCGCTTGGTCGGCGATGTCGATGCCGGTGGTCTGCGTGGTGTGAGCATCCACCTCGTAGCCTCCGCTGGGAAGCTTCTCGCCCATGCCGACCGCGACCGAGGCGGCCACCGCCTCGATGTCGGCGAGTTCTCCGGTCAGCCCGATGAAGCTCGGGTCGTAGCGATCCAGGTACTCACGCACGACCTGTTGGGTGTCTCGGTCGGGGTCGGTGGTCACGAAGACGACCTCGACGTCGGCGCGGTCCGCCTCGTCGAGCCGCGTGAGCGCCGATGCGAGGTTGCCGAGCACCGTGCCGCAGATCTCAGGGCAGTTGGTGTAGCCGAAGAAGACCAGGGTGAGCCGCTTGTCGGTGTCGGCGGTCAGGGAGAACGGCGAGCCCGAGGTGTCGACGAGTTCTTGTGAGGAGACCGTGAACGGCGGATCGACCGTACGCCCGGCCAACTCACCCGAGGGCGCCTCGGTGCTGCAGGCAGCGAGGGCGAGGAACGCGATCAGGGCAACGGTCCACCTAGGCACCGCGGCGCACCCCCGCGGCCAGGTCCTCGGTGAGCGCGCGGAGCGCGGCCAAGCCGGCGGCGCGGTCGTCCGGGTGATCAAGCAGGGTCCGCACGAAGGCCGATCCGACGATCACCGCGTCGGCATAGCCGGCAACCTCCGCGGCCTGGTCGCCCGTGCTGACCCCGAGACCCACACCGACCGGCAGATCGGTGACGGCCTTGGTCCGGGCCACCAGTGGTCCTGCGAGATCGCTGGTGGTGGTCCGAGCGCCGGTGACGCCCATGACCGCTGTGGCGTACACGAAGCCGCGGCAGGCGGCGGTGGTCATGGCGAGCCGCTCGTCGGTCGAGGAAGGTGCGACCAGATAGATCTTGTCGAGGTCGTGGGCATCGGCCGCCGCCGGCCACTGCGGGTCACTGTCAGGCGTGAGGTCGGGCGTGATCAGGCCCGCTCCCCCGGCGGCCGCCAGATCGCGGGCGAACCTGTCGACGCCGTACCTCTCGACGGGGTTCCAGTAGGTCATCACGACCGTCGGCGCCCCGGTGGCAGCCACAGCCTCGACAGTGCGCAACACGTCGGCGATGCGAATCCCACCGTTGAGCGCCTGCAGGGCCGCGGCCTGGATGGTGGGCCCGTCCATCACCGGGTCGCTGTAGGGCAAGCCGACCTCGATGATGTCGCAACCCGCCTCGACCATGGTCCGCATGGCATCGATGGATCCCTGGAAGTCCGGGAAGCCGGCCGGGAGATAGCCGATCAGCGCGGCGCGGCCCTGCGCGCGCGCGGTGTCGAAGGCTGGCGAGACGCTCACGCTTGTTTCCCCAGCCCGAACCACTCGCGGGCGGTCTCCATGTCTTTGTCTCCGCGCCCCGAGAGGTTGACCAGCACGAGTCCCTCCGGGCCCAGGTCGCGCGCCAGATCGAAGGCGCCGGCCAAGGCGTGAGCCGACTCGATCGCCGCGATGATGCCCTCGCTGCGGGCGAGCAGGGCCAAGGCATCCATCGCCTGGGCGTCGGTGACGGGGAGATACGCGGCTCGCCCGCTCTTGGCGAGGTGAGCATGCTGGGGGCCCACACCCGGGTAGTCGAGACCCGCCGAGATCGAGTGCGACTCGATGGTCTGCCCATCCTCGTCCTGGAGCACGAACGTGCGAGCCCCGTGCAGCACGCCGGAATCGCCGGCGTGGATCGTGGCGGCGTGACGGCCGGTCTCGACGCCGTCCCCACCGGGTTCGAAACCATAGATCCGCACGTCGGGGTCCTTGAGGAACGCGGTGAACAGCCCGATGGCGTTGGAGCCGCCGCCTACGCAGGCCGCGATCGCATCGGGCAGCCGCCCGGTCAACTCGAGGCACTGAGCCCGGGCCTCGTCACCGATCCCGCGCGTGAAGTCGCGGACCATGCTCGGGAAGGGGTGCGGCCCGGCCGCGGTGCCGAACAGGTAGGCGGTGTGGTCGACGGTGCTGACCCAGTCGCGCAGAGCCTCGTTGATCGCGTCCTTGAGGGTGGCGCTCCCGGCCTCGACGGGAATGACCTTGGCCCCGAGGAGCTCCATCCGCGCCACGTTCAGCGACTGGCGTCTGGTGTCGACGGCGCCCATGTAGACGGTGCAGTCGAGCCCGAAGTAGGCCGCCGCCGTGGCGCTGGCGACGCCGTGCTGACCCGCACCGGTCTCGGCGATGACCCGCTGTTTGCCCATCCGCTTGGTGAGCAGCGCTTGGCCCAGCACGTTGCGGATCTTGTGGGCACCGGTGTGGTTGAGGTCCTCACGTTTGAGCAGGATCCGGGCCCCACCAACGGTCTCGCTGAGGCGGGCGGCGTCGTAGAGGAGGCTGGGGACCGCGGCGTACTCACGAAGGATCTTGTCGAAGTCCGCGAGGAACACGGGGTCGGCCATCGCCTCCTTCCAGGCTCCGGTGAGCTCGTCGAGCGCGGCCACGAGTGCCTCGGGCATGAAGCGGCCGCCGAAGCGCGCGTCTCCGGCGCCGAACCAGCCGTTGTCATCCGCCTCGAAGCGGGTCGATCCGCTCGTCATGGCGTGATCCCCGTCATGGCGCGCACTGCGCTTTGTGGGTCGCCGTCCTTGACCAGGGCCTCACCGACGAGCACCGCGCGCGCTCCCTCGGCAACGAACCGACTCACCTCGCGCGGGCCGGAGATGCCGGACTCGGCGACCAGGACCCGGTCATCGGGCATCAGCGGCGCCAGCCGCCCGAAGGTGTCCGGGTCGACCTCGAGGGTCTTGAGGTTGCGGGCGTTGACTCCGATGAGTTCGGCACCGAGAGCGACCGCACGCTCGGCTTCGGGGGCATCGTGGACCTCGACGAGCACCGTCATCGCCAGTTCACCGGCGAGGTCGTAGAGCCGGCGCAACGTGTCGTCGTCGAGCGCGGCGACGATGAGCAGGACCAGGTCGGCTCCGGCCGCCCGGGCCTCGAGCACCTGGTAGTCCTCCACGATGAAGTCCTTGCGCAGGATCGGGACCTGGACCGCAGCCCGCACGGTCCGAAGATCATCGAGGCTGCCACCGAAGCGGCGTTGTTCGGTGAGCACGCTGATGGCTGCGGCACCGCCGGCCGCGTACTGCCCGGCCAGTTCGGCCGGGTCGAGGATCTCTGCGAGGTGGCCCTTGCTCGGGCTCCGCCGTTTGACCTCGGCGATGACGCTCGAACCCGCTCCGCGCAGGTGCGGCATCGGGTCCCGGGCCGGGTCGACGTCGGCGAAGGCGGCCCGCAGGTCGCCCTCGGGACGTTCGGCACGACGCGCGTCGAGGTCTAGGCGCACCCCGGCGACGATGTCGTCGAGCACGGACATGCAGATCTCCTCAGGGAACGTCGTCGAGCGGGGCCCAGTCTCTCACCGGGGTGGTCGATCAGGGCGCGAGCCAGGTTCCGAAGGCCAGGTTGCGCGCCACGGTGAAGACGATGAGCAGCACCAAGAACGCCGGGAGCACCCGCTTGAGGCGTTGCCAGGGAATGGTCGAACCGGTGCCGCGCCAACGCTCGATCACCCACAGGCCGAGGGCGAGGATCGCGAACGGCATCAGCACCACCAGCACGAGGTTGCTGGACAACGCGGCGCCGACGTCGCCGTGGGTGAGGTCGTTGACCGCGCGCAGGCCGCCGCAGGCGGGGCACCAGAAGCCCATCGCCGCACTGGGGCAGATCCCCCAACTGTATTGAGCGTGGGGATCGTGCACTCGCAACGCGCCGGTGGCGAGCGCAAGCCCCCCGATGGTGAGCAGCGGAGTCGCCAGTCGCTGCGCACGACTGGGGGATGAGAGGCGCGGCGGCGCCGCCTGACTCAGCGACATGGCGGGGTCAGTGGGCGACTGAGCCCAGGCCCATCTTGTCCATGACCACGAAGAGGACGCCGGCGGTCACGGTGATCGCGACGCCGATCCAGAAGACCAACATGCTGACGGGGTTGAGCATGAGCCCGACTCCACCGACGATGAAGCCGACAAGTCCCACGACCACAGCCGTCCACGCAGCCGGGGTGTTGCCGTGATTCGCGGACATAAGAAACTCCTTCGGACGATCTCCGGTGACTGCGGTCAGTCTAGGACGTGGGGTCGCGGCCATCGTCGATGGCCTTCCACAGATCGAGGCTGGAGTCCGAGGCCGGGTCCTCGCGGCGTGCGGCACTCGGTCTCGGGGCGTCGTAGCGCCGGCCCATCTCGGGCCAGCGCGGCACCCAGAGCGCCGCAAGGAGCCACGCCAGTGCGACGACGACTGCTGCCGCCAGACCGACCCAGTACCAGCCGGTCAGGGCGACCTCACCGGGACTGACGGGGAGATCCACCGCCGAGTCCCGCACCCGAGCGGGCGCCGCGGAGAAGGCCACCACCGTGGTGATCAGCAGCCCCACCGAGGCCAGGGCCCCGAGCCCGGTCACCAGGCGCCGGGCCCGTCCCCGGGCGACCAGCAGGACGCCCCAACAGGCCAGTGCGACCAGCGCCAGGGCATTCGCGAGTGGCACCCGGCCACTCTCCAACGTCAGCGACAACGACGAGGTCAGGCCCGGTTCCGCGCCGTCCACCAGACTCGAGACCGCCTCGCTGGCCGCCCACGGCCGTGCACTGGCCACCACGGCAGCGACCGTGGCGCCGACCCCGAGTGCGGTCACCGGCACGAAGGCCCTGCGTGAAACTGGGCGTGAAACTGGGCGTGCGACCGGGCGCGAGACCGGGCGCGAGTCCGGGCGCTGCGGGTCAGGCATCGGCAGCGAAGAGGCGGTCCGCGTCGAAGCACGTGCGCTCACCGGTGTGACACGCCACGCCCTGTTGGTCCACCTTGACCAACAAGGTGTCGCCGTCACAGTCGAGAC
>JBFIDC010000029.1:0-18004 GCA_041581495.1 Nocardioides sp.
TGGTGATGGTCGCCGCCGGTGGCATCGCCACCGACATCTGGGACGATCGGGCGTTCCTGGTGCCACCGGTGAGTCGCACGGACGCGGCTCGCGCCGTGCGCACCCTGCGGATCTGGCCGCTCCTGGAGGGTTACCGCGGCTCCGCGCCGGCAGACGTCGATTCGCTGGAGTCGATGATCGCTGCCCTGGGCCGACTGGCCGTCGACATCCCCGAGGTCGCCGAGTTGGACCTCAACCCCGTGATGGTCTCCCCAAGCGGTTGCGCCGTGGTGGACGTCAAGTTGCGCGTCGACCGGCCGGTGGGGCCGGACGCGAGTGCCCCCCGGCAGTTGCGGCCGGTCGTTCGGTCCTAGGCCGACCTGCGGGCGGACGTGGAAATGCCACGAGCCGCCCCTGGGGGGAGGGCGGCTCGTGGGGCCTATTGCTGGTTCAGCGGAGGAATTGGTTCCGCTTCACCAACTCGGTTGAGTTCCATTGACGCCCCAGGCCCCACGTCATGCCTGCGCTGGTAGCCGCGAGGACCACCAGGCTGATCGCGCCGAGGATGTGGTCGTCGAGGAACGGGTGGTTCTCCGGCGGCAGCGCCACGGTCCACATCATGATGTAGAGCAGGGCGCCGGCGGCGCCGGCGATCCGCATCCCGATGCCCAAGGTGAGGGCGAGGCCGAGGCCGAGCAGGGCCGCCATGAACAGCCAGTTGACCCAGGCCTCTCCAGCGATGGAGTTGTAGAAGCCCTTGAACGGGCCGTCGGCGCCGAACTTGAGGAAGCCCAGTGTGGGGTTGCCGCCGTTGATCCAGGCGGCATCACCGAACCGGTCGACGGTCTCGACGCCGGTTGCCGGATCGACGCTGCGGCCGGTCGCGAAGCCCAGGGCGAGCAACTTGTCGAAGAACGCCCACAGGAAGGTCAGCCCGAAGGCGATCCGGAGTGTGGCGAGGGCGCGCGCGGCGAACGCCGGGTTGGCGTTGGTCTCAGCGGCGTGATGGTCGTGCGTGGTTGCTTTGATGGACGAGCTCATGTTGAACCTCCTTGTGTCCTGTCACAGCCTGTCTGGCCGCCCGGGGCGGCGCTCAGAGGCCGGAGTCACGCCCGTCGCGGGCCATTGGTCCCGGACTTGCGGGACCCAAGGGTCGAGTTCGACGACGCGGTCGACCAGGTCGAGTCCGACGGGGTCGTGGGTGATCCACACGATGGTGCGGGTGTCGTCCCCGCCGAGCACGTCGTGGGCGATGGACCGAGCGGTGCCGTGGTCGAGGTGAGCGGTCGGTTCGTCCAGCACCAGGATCGGCTGGTCGGCCAGGAGCGATCGGGCCAGTGCCAGCCGGGCGCGTTCCCCGCCGGAGACGGCGGCGTGACCCTGGCCGACCCAGGTGTGCAGCCCCTCGGGCAGCGAGGCCACCCAGTCGCCCAGACGAGCGCGGGAGAGGGCCTGCGCCACCTCTGAATCGGTGGCGTCGGGTCGAGCCAGTCGCACGTTCTCGACGATCGTGCTGGCGAAGACGTGCGGGTCGTCATCGACGTGGCCGACCTGCCGACGCACCTCGTCGAGGGCGAGCAGTGGCAGGGGAGTGGCGCCGAGCAGCACCTGGCCCGAGGACGGGTCGAGGTAGCGCATCATCAGGGCCGCCAGGGTGCTCTTGCCGCTCCCGGACTCGCCGGTCACCCCGACCCGCGCCCCGGGGCTCAAGGTGAGGTCCAGCCCGTGGAGCGACCGGCAGGTCACCTCCTCGAGGACCATGGTGGTGTCGCGCGGGGCCGGCAGCGAGGTGGTGTTGCGGACGGCGGGAGTGCTGTGTTCGAGGGTGCGCAGACGTGCCATCGCGGCGTCGGTCTTGGCGCTGAGTGCCCCCGCGTCGGCGGCCGAGGTCGCCGCCTCCACCAACGCCCACGGCATCAGGACCAGGAGCGCGGCCACCGGTCCGGTGACCCGGTCGCTGACGGCGAGGGCCGTCGCGGCGGTCGCCGCGCCGACCGAGATCAGGATCAGGGCGCGGGCCGACGCCAGCCAGACCGCGGCGCGTCGTTGATGCGCCGTCGTCGCTCGGCTCGCAGACGCGACGCGCTCCGCGGCCCAGGTCTCGGCGCGCCAGGCCGCGATCTCGTCGGCGAGATGGCCGGTCTCCACCGCGAGCGCCGACAGTTCCGAGCGAGCCGCCACCGAGCGGCGCTCCGCGACGCGGGCGCCCCTGCGGGCGAGGAACCCGGCGAACGCCACCACGACCACATAGGCCGCGAGCACCAGTGCGGCGCCGGGGGCGAACCATGCCGCGACCGCGATCGCGAGCACGGACACCAGGACCAGCGAGCGCAGCGGCAGCCGCACCCGCAGCTCGCGATCGACCACGGCCTCGACGTCGTCGACGATCGAGGTCAGCACGTCACCGCGGCGCCGGCCCAGCGCGCCGGGGGTGAGTGGGACCACCGCGTGGTAGACCTGCACCCGCCGCTGCGCGAGCAGTCTCAGTGCGGCGTCGTGTGACCGCACGCGCTCGACGTAGCGCAGCGCCGGACGCGCCAACCCGAAGGTGCGGACCCCGACGATCGCGACGAGCAGGGTCAGCACCGGCGGTTGGGTGGAGGCCTGGACGATCAGCCAACCGGCCGTCGCGGTCAGGGCGACGCCGGAGGCCGACGCGCCGGCGCCCAGCAGGGCGCTGCCCCACAGGCGGGGTTCTCCGAGGTGCGTCGGCTCGGGTGATTCGGCCACTCGTGCTCGAGGAGTCGGCGCGTCGATCCGGACCTCGGGAGCAGGCGCGACCGGAGGTGCCGGCGGCACCTCGATCAACCCGTCGGCCACCTCGAGGAGCGCGGGTCGGTGTGCCACCAGCACCACGCTGTGGTCCTGGCCGAGTTCGAGGATGGTGTCGGCGATGACCCGCTCGGTGAGTTCGTCGAGGTGGGCGGTCGGCTCGTCGAGCAGGATCCAGGGTCGGTCGGCGAGCACCACGCGGGCCAGGGCCAGCCGGGCGCGCTCGCCGGCGGAGAGGGTCGAACCGTTCTCGCCCACGGGCGCCGACAGACCACCGGGCAGATCCCGGACGCGCTCCTCGAGGGCGACCCAGCGCAGCGCGTCCCACAGGGCCGCCTCGGTCGCCTCGGGTCGGGCGAGCCTGAGGTTCTCGGCCACCGATCCGGTGAGGAACCCCGGCCGCTGCGGCAACCAGGCCACCGCGTCGGGGTCGAGACGGTCCCTCATCAGCATCAGCAGGGTGGACTTGCCGCACCCGGAGGGGCCCGTGAGCGCTGTGACGCCACGGTCGGGCACCTCGGCGCTCAGGTGCCGCAGGGTCGGCACGGTCCGGCCCGGGTAGGTGAAGCTCAGGTCGTCGATGACCAGGGGGCCGGCGACGTGAGCGGTGTCGACCCGGGCGGGTGCCGCGGCCAGGACCCGGTCGACCTCCTCGAAGGTCGCCACTCCCTCAGCGGCGGCGTGGAACTCCGCCCCCACCCGACGCAGCGGCCAGTAGGCCTCGGGCGCCAGCAGCAGCACCAGCAGCGCCGTGTGCAGGTCGATGCCGCCCTCGGCCAGCCGGACACCCATCAGCACCGCGACCAGTGCCACGCTCAAGGTCGCCACCAGTTCGAGGACTGCCGAGGACGCGAACGCGATGCGCAGGGTCCCGAGCGAGGCCCGCCGGTAGTCGTCGGTGATCTTGGCGATCCGACGAGACTGGGCCCGGGCCCGACGGAAGGCCACCAGCGTCGGCAAGCCCTGCATGACATCGAGGAAGTGCCCCGAGAGCGCCTGCATCGAGCCCCACTGTTCGCGAGCGCGGTCGCGGGTCGCCAGGCCGACCAGGATCCCGAAGACCGGCACCAGGGGCAGGGTCAGCACGACCACCAGCCCGGAGAGAAGGTCCTGGCTGGCGATCGCGATCACCGTCATCAACGGCAGCACCGTGGCCAGCGCCGCGGCCGGCAGGTAGCGCGTGACATACGGCTCGGCCGCGGCCACCCCACGGGTGGTCAACAGCGACAGGGCCTCTGCTTCGGCGCCGCGTTGGGCGATCTGGGCCTCGGTCAGCCGACGTCGCAGCGAACTGCTCACCACGTGCGCGGCCTGCGCCGCGAGGACGTCACTCAACCAGGAGGCGAGCCCCCGGGCGGCGAAGACCGCGGTCGTTGCCACCACCCAGCCGGTCAGCGGCGTGCCGCGGACCAGCGCGACCACCAGACCGGTCACCACCCACGCCTGAGCCAGCACCAGGACGGCGCCGAGCAGGCCGGCTCCGACGATGCCGGTCAACCACGGGCCGGCCGGACTGAGGAGTCGACGTAACCGTGGGTCGGTGGGCCTCACTGGTCCGCAGTGATGGCAACGGGGATGTGGTCGACCGAGAGGCGACGACGGAAGACCCAGTAGGTCCACGACTGGTAGGCCAGCACCAGCGGCGTGAAGATCACCGCGGTCACGGTCATGATCTTCAGCGTGTAGTCGGTGGCCGAGGCGTTGGTCGTGGTCAGGCTGGTGCCGTCAGCAAGCGAGGTCGGCATCACGTCGGGGAACAGGCCGAGGAACAGGCCGGCGACGCCGAGGGCGATGGCGACGAAGGTCCCGATGAAGGCCCACCCCTCACGCCCGATCCGGTTGGCCAGCAGCCCACCCACCAGGGCGACCGCGGCGAGGACGAAGGCGATGCCCGAGGCCACGGTGCCGGTGTCGATCTGTGTCCAGAGGAGGAACGCCACCGTCACCGCTGCCGCGCCGAGGCCGATCATGGTGGCCAGGCGCCGGGCCTCGTGCCGGATCCGGCCGTCGGTCTTGAGCGAGATGAAGACCGCGCCGTGGGTCGCGAACAGCAGGAGCGTCATCAACCCACCGAGCAGTGCGTAGGGGTTGAGGAGATTGAAGAACCCGCCGACGTACTCCAGGTCGGCGTCGATGGGCACGCCGCGCAGGATGTTGGCGAAGGCCACTCCCCACAGCAGTGCGGGCACGAACGAGCCGATGATCAGGGCGAGGTCCCAGCGGGCGCGCCACTGGGCGTTGTCGCGCTTGGCCCGGTATTCGAACGCGAGGCCGCGCACGATGAGGGCGAGCAGGATCAGCAACAGCGGCAGGTAGAAGCCACTGAACAGCGTCGCGTACCACTCGGGGAACGCGGCGAACGTGGCACCGCCGGCAACCAGCAACCAGACCTCGTTGCCGTCCCAGACGGGTCCGACCGTGTTGATCAGCACGCGGCGCTCGGTGTCGTTCTTGGCGAGAACCGGCAGCAGCATCCCGACCCCGAAGTCGAACCCCTCGAGGCAGAAGTAGCCGATCCACAGCACCGCGATCAGCGCGAACCAGATGGTGGTGAGCTCCATGTCGATGTCCTCCGGGACTTCAGTAGGCGTGGGCGAGCGGGGCGTCAGGCGCGCTCGGGCCGTTGGTGAGGTCGGACTCGGTCAGGGGCTCGGCGCCCTTGCTGATGTAGGTCAACAGCAGTTTGAACTCGATGACCGCCAAGACGCCGTAGAGCAGGGTGAAGAGCACCATCGAGGTGAGCACCTGCGCCCACGAGACCCCGGGGGAGACCGCGCTCTCGGTGGTCATCAGGCCGAACACCGCCCAGGGTTGACGACCGACCTCGGTGAAGATCCAACCGAAGGAGTTGGCCAGCAGCGGCAGGAACGGCAACGCGATCGCTGCCTTGACCAGGAGGCTGCCCGGGTCTCGGGCGCGACGTGTGCCCCACAGGATCCAGGCTCCGACGAACGCCGCGGCGAAGCCGAGCCCCATCATCAGTCGGAAGCTCCAGTAGCTCAGGGGGATGTTGGGCACGTAGTCGCCGGGGGAGTAGTAGGCGGCGCCCGGGTCCTGGCCGTAGGTCTCCATGTACTCGGCTCGCAGGTCGTCGATGCCGCGGACTTCGCCGGTGGTCGACCCGGTGGCCAGGAACGACAGCACGTTCGGGATCTTGATGGAGAACTTCTCTTCGGTGCCGTCGAGACTGCCGATGGTGAAGATGGAGAAGGCCGCAGGTTCCTCGGTCTCATAGAGGGCTTCGGCGGCGGCCATCTTCATCGGCTGGACCTCGGTCATGATCTTGCCCTGCACATCACCCGTGATGGCGACGCCGAGTCCGGCCACCAGCACCACGCCGGCCGCGGTTCGTGCTGCCGAGCGGTACATGCCCCGGTCCTCGTCGTTGGCCGCGCGCTTGACCATCAGCCACAGCGCGATGCCGGCGATGAAGGCGGCGCCGGTCATGTAGGCCGAGAGCACCACGTGCGGGAACGTGACCAGCTGGACCTTGTTGAACAGCACGTCGGCGAAGTCGTTCATCTCGGCGCGACCGGTCTCGGGGTTGAACGCGAACCCGACGGGGTTCTGCATCCAGGAGTTGGCGGCCAGGATGAAGTAGGCGGAGAACAACGTGCCGATGTGCACCACCCACATGCAGGCTGCGTGCACCTTGGGTGGTAGTCGGTCCCAGCCGAAGATCCACAAGCCGAGGAACGTCGACTCGAGGAAGAACGCCAGCAGACCCTCGACGGCCAGGGGTGCGCCGAAGATGTCGCCGACGAACCGGGAGTAGTCGCTCCAGTTCATGCCGAACTGGAACTCCTGCACGATCCCGGTCACCACCCCGATCGCGAAGTTGATCAAGAAGAGCTTCCCGAAGAACTTCGTCAGACGCAGCCATCGTGGGTTGCGCGTCCGCAGCCACTGGGTCTCATAGGCGGCGATCATGGCCGAGAGCCCGATGGTGATGGGGACGAAGAGGAAGTGATAGACGGTCGTAATGGCGAACTGCCAGCGCGCGAGATCCAGGTTCACGTCGTTCAGGCTAGGAACAAGCCCGTGCGCTGCGCATGGTCACGAGTCCCCGCTGTGCGGGACCTTGGTCCCGGGGGACGTGTCGCGCGTCACGACCGGCAGGAACCAGCCGGAGACCGCGCCGAGCCCCGGCATCTCTAGCCGATGACCTCGAGCACTTCGGAGAGCGGACGACGTGGGCTTCGCAGCGCCTCCCGGCCCCCGATCTCCTGCCAACCCACCCGGATCAACAACTGGGGGTGCACCAGACCTCCGAGCACCTCGTTGGCGAGCACCTCGTGGGTCGAGGGTGACTCGACGACCTCACTGATCGGAACCACGGAGAGTCCGTCGGTGGTGGCCCGCAACCACAACTGGCTCAGGGCCTCGCCGGCGCGCAGTCGCGCGATGGTGTCATCGGTATCGGTGGCGAGTGCGAGGAGCCCGTCGGACGGCAGCAGCGTCTGCGCCGAACCGGTGGCGTTGATGACCAGTCGGTCCAGCGTGGTGCGGACCCCGTGGTCGGCGAGGGAGACCACGTGGACGCCGGGGGTGTCGACTGCCTGGATCAAGGTCGCCAATCGGTCTTCGGCCATGGGCCAACTGGTGAAGCGACGCCGGTCGGTGCGTCGTTGTTCGAGCGCGGCCAACTCGGCCAGCGCCCCCGGGGTCGGGGATCCGCGCCGGAGATAGAGCGAGGCCAGCAGGTCCGGCTCGTCGGGGCGAGGCTGACGGACCACGGCGGTCGGACGCCCGAGTCCGGCTGCCGCGACCCTGGCATGGTGCAGCGCAGCGCCACAGCTCACGATCAACTGCCGGCTGTCGGGGTCGGTCGCACCGAGCCACTGGGTTCGGTCGGCCCACAGTTCGATGCGCTCATCGGAGGCGGCCCAGCGCCAGGGCTGGCTGTTCCCGATGCTCGGGGCACGGCACGCGAGGGCGACGACCTGACGCACACTAGGTTCCACGGCGGTCAGCACCAGTCACTCGATTCGCACGTCGACCACGCCGGTCACGCTCAGCGCCGTGGCGCGCGCCAGTGAGCGTTCACGGTCGCTGCCAGGACCCTCGATGGCGACGACGCCGTCGTGGGCCTCGGCCGACCACTCCGGGTGCCCGACTGCCTTGAGCATCTCGGTGACTGCGCCCTCGATGTCGGCGTCGGCGCGGGTCAGGACGTGCACGATGTCGCTGCGGCTGAGGACTCCGACGATCATGCCGCGACGGTCGACCACCGGCACGCTCTTGATGACAGAGGAGGTGAGGAGTTCGACCGCGGCGGTCACGTCGTCGTGAGGGCCCACGGTCACCGCGTGGGGGGTGTAGACGTCGCCGACCAGTGAGGACGGCGTGGGACGAGATGTCTGGGGTTGGATGATCTGGTGACGCTGATCCTCGGGAAGTCTGTCTCGGATGAGGTCGGCTTCGGAGACCACTCCGCAGACTCGGCCGTGCTGGTCCAGGACCGGCAAGGTGGTCAGTCGGTGCGCCTCGAGCAGGGCCAGCGCTTCCTTGACGGTGGTCTCGACGTGCACCGTCACCGGGTGCGTAGTCATCACGTCCTCGACGTTCATAGATCCAATGTCCGCTGGCCTGGCGGCAGATCACAGGGACCAAAGTCCCCAGGGCGGGGGTCGTCGCTCCCGTTCCTTGGTGACAGGCGGTCTAGATTGTGGTCATGGTGACCGTTTTCCTCCTCGACGACCACGAGATCGTGCGTCGCGGAATCCGAGAACTCCTCGAAGCCGAAGACGACCTCGAGGTCGTGGGCGAGTCGGGGAGCGCCGCCGAGGCCATTCGCCGGATCCCGGCGCTGAGTCCCGACGTCGCCATCTTGGATGGGCGTCTCCCCGACGGCTCGGGGATCGACGTCTGCCGCGAGGTGCGCTCGGTTGACCCGTCAATCGCGGTGCTGATCCTGACCTCCTACGACGACGACGAGGCGTTGTTCTCCGCGATCATGGCCGGGGCCTCCGGCTACGTCCTCAAACAAGTGCGCGGCAACGATCTGGTCGACTCCATCCGTCGAGTCGCGGCCGGCCAGTCGCTGCTCGATCCCGGGGTGACCGCCCAGGTGCTCGAACGGTTGCGCAATGGTCCCGAGACCGATCCGGCGATGGACAAACTCACCGAGCAGGAGCAGCGGATCCTGGAACTGATCGGCGAGGGGATGACCAACCGGCAGATCGCGGGTGCGATGTTCTTGGCCGAGAAGACCGTCAAGAACTATGTGTCCTCGCTGTTGGCCAAACTGGATCTGCAAAGCCGCACCCAAGCCGCCATCTTCGCCAACAAGCACCGGCGGCCATGAGCGAGGAACAGTCCAGGGACGGCACGACCTGGGATCAGGGCCTGTGGGAGTCACTGCTCGACGCGGTGGTGAGCATGGCGGCCGACCTGTCGCTCGACAGTGTGCTGACCCGGATCACCGAGGTCGCTAGCGACCTCACCGGTGCTCGCTACGCCGCGCTCGGAGTCCTCGAGTCCGGCCCCAGGCGCCGGCTGCGCACCTTCATCACCCACGGAATGAGCGACAAGCAGGTCAGCGAGATCGGTGACATGCCGACCGGGCACGGGTTGCTGGGGCACATCATCGACCACCCGGCGCCGCTACGGCTCAAGGATCTGGTGGACCACCCCGGCTCCTACGGCGTTCCCCCGAATCATCCTCCGATGCATTCCTTCCTCGGAGTGCCGGTCCGGATCCGGGACAAGGTGTTCGGCAACCTGTATCTGACCGAGAAGCCCGGTGGCGACTTCACCGAGGTCGATGAACAGATCGTGGTGGCCCTCGCCGCCGCGGCAGGCGTCGCGATCGAGAACGCCCGCCTCTACGAGGAGGCAGCGACTCGGGAACGCTGGATGGAAGCCTCGGCCGAGGTCCGGGGCTTGGTCTCGACGGCCGAGACTCCCGAGGCCGGGCTGAAGGCTGTGGCCCAGCGCGCCCGCACCGAGGCCGGGGCCGACGCGGTGTGGTTCTTCATCGGTGCCGATCCCGACCGTCTTCGTCTGGGGTTCGCCGAGCCCGCGGGGATCACGCTGGACGACGCCGTCGACGACGCCGTGCGGACAGCAGCCCGCACCGGTGTGGCCCGGCGGGTCGAGGAGGGGGCGGCGATCGTCGCGCCGCTGGTGAGCGGTGCTCGCTGCGAAGGTGTGCTCGCCCTGGTCTGGGACCGGTCGCGTCACGAGCAGATCTATGACCTCGATCCGAGCGTTCCCGCCGGCTTCGCCAACCAGATCGCCCAGAGCTTCCAGCTCGCGCGGTCCCACGCCGACGAGGAGCGCTTGGCCCTCTTCGAGGACCGCGACCGAATCGGGCGAGACCTCCACGATCTGGTGATCCAACGTCTGTTCGCCGTGGGGCTGAGCCTGCAGAGCACCGCCTCGATGGTCGACCTGCCGGCGGCGCGCGAGCGCATCGATGCCGCGGTCGACGATCTCGACGCCACCATCAAAGACATCCGGCGCTCCATCTTCGCCCTGGGCTCGAGCGAGGATTCGGCCGACTTCCAGGCCGAGGTGACCCGCATGGTCGAGCGCTCCGCGGAGACGTTGCGGTTCCGCCCCACGCTGCGGTTCGAGGGGCCGGTGCGTGCCATGGTCACCCCTGAGATCGCCCCCGAACTGCTGGCTGTGCTGGCCGAAGCCCTGTCCAACGCCGCCAAGCATGCGCAGGCCAGCGCGGTCGCGGTCGTGGTCGTGGCAGACAACGGCCTCACGTTGACGGTCGCCGATGACGGTCGCGGGATCCCCGCCGATGTCGCGGAGAGTGGGCTGTCCAACATGCGCCAGCGCGCTGAGCGGCTCGGTGGCACCTTCACGATCCGGACGGGTCCACCGGTCGGGACCACGCTGGAGTGGTCAGTGCCCACGCGGGAGCGCTGAGGAGCGTCCCGGCACCTTGGGCACTTGGTCCCTGTCGAGGACGTTGCCCTGGTACTAAGACTGGGGGCATGGGCCAATGGATCCGCGACTTCACCGAAGGCAACATGCTCCAAAAGGACCTCTTGGGCGGCAAGGGGGCCAATCTCGCCGAGATGACCAGTCTCGGTCTGCCGGTGCCGCCGGGGTTCACCATCACCACCGAGGCGTGCCGTGCGTTCCTCACCGAGGGCGAACTCCCCGACGGGTTGCTGGAGGAACTCACCGAGGCCATCGGACGACTCGAGGCGGCGATGGGTCGCGGACTCGGCGACCGGGACGATCCCCTGCTCGTCTCGGTGCGGTCGGGAGCGAAGTTCTCGATGCCCGGGATGATGGAGACCGTTCTCAACATCGGTCTCAACGATCGTTCGGTCGAGGGGCTGGCACGCACCAGCGGCAGTGACCGGTTCGCCCTCGACTGCTACCGGCGGCTGATGCAGATGTATGGCTCCACCGTGCTCGGGATGGACTCGGACGGCTTCGCCGCCGAGTTGGACGCCGCCAAGTCGCAGGCGGGTGTCGCCGCCGACGTCGACCTCGACAGCGATTCCCTCCGTGGACTCCTGAGTGCCTACGAACGACTGACCCTTGAGCATTCAGGGACGGTGTTCCCCCAGGACCCGCAGGCCCAACTGGTCGCCGCCGTACTCGCGGTCTTCAGCTCGTGGAACACCGAACGCGCCCGCCTCTACCGGCGCCGGGAGCGGATCCCTGAGGACCTGGGCACCGCCGTCAACGTGCAGGTGATGGTCTATGGCAACCGCGGCACGTCCTCGGGTTCGGGCGTGTGCTTCACCCGCGACCCGGCCACGGGACGCCGGGGTGTCTACGGCGACTATCTGGAGAACGCGCAGGGCGAGGACGTCGTGTCGGGGATCCGCAACACCATCCCCCTGACTGAACTTGGTGCGATCGACAAGCCCTCCTATGACGAACTCATCGAGGTGATGGCCAACCTCGAGAACCACTACCGAGACCTGTGCGACATCGAGTTCACCGTGGAGGAGGGCCGCCTGTGGATCCTGCAGACCAGGGTCGGGAAACGCACCCCCGAGGCCGCCTTCCGGCTGGCCCACGCGATGGCCAAGGAGGGGATGATCGGCGCCGACGAGGCGCTGCGGCGCGTCACCGGCGCCCAGTTGGCGCTGGTGATGTTCCCCCGCTTCGATCCCGACAGCCAACGCAGCCTGCTGACCACCGGCATCGGCGCCTCCCCCGGCGCGGCGGTGGGTCGCATCGCCCTGGACTCGGCAACCGCCGCCGCCTGGGCGGCCGAGGGCGAGAGCGTCATCCTGCTCCGCAAGGAGACCACCCCTGACGACCTGCCCGGCATGGTCGCGGCGCACGGCGTCCTCACCAGCCGTGGCGGCAAGACCTCGCACGCGGCGGTGGTGGCTCGCGGCATGGGCCGCACCTGCGTGTGTGGCGCCGAGGCACTCGAGGTCGACCTCGCAGAACGCCACGTGCTCGTCCGGGGCGGTGAGGTCCAGGCCGAAGGCCAGGTGATCTCGATCGACGGCAGCACCGGAGAGGTCTTCGCCGGTTCGGTGCCGGTGACCGATTCGGTCGTGGTGCGCCACCTCGAAGGCGCCGACGACATCGGTGCCGAGTCCGGTGGCGACCTGGTCGAGGCGGTCGGGTTCGTCCTCGACCACGCCGACGACGTCCGGCGACTGGGAGTGCGCGCGAACGCCGACACCGCCGACGACGCGGCCCGGGCCAGGCGGTTCGGTGCCGCCGGCATCGGGTTGTGCCGCACCGAGCACATGTTCTTGGGCGAGCGCCGCGAACTGGTGGAGCGGCTGATCCTCGCCGAGGGTGCCGCCGAGCAGGAGGCCGCGCTGGCCAGGCTCCTGCCGCTGCAACGTGCCGACTTCACCGAGATCCTCGAAGCGATGGACGGGTTGCCGGTGACCATCCGGCTCATCGACCCGCCGCTGCACGAGTTCCTGCCCGACCAGACCGACCTGGCCGTCCAGGTCGCCTTGGAGGACGACCGCGGTCAGGAGGATCTGCGCAACCACCAGCTGCTGGAGGCGGTCAGGCGGTTGCACGAGCAGAACCCGATGCTCGGGCTGCGCGGGGTGCGGCTGGGAATCGTGGTGCCCGGACTGTTCGCCATGCAGACACGGGCGGTGGTCGAAGCCGCGGCGGATCGTCTCGCCGCCGGTGGTGACCCGCGCCCCGAGATCATGATCCCGCTGGTCGCCACCGTCAACGAACTCGCGCTGGTCCGTAGCGGCGTGGAGTCGGTGGTGGCGTCGGTGCTGGAGGAGCGTGGCGTCCACCTCGCCGTGCCCGTCGGCACCATGATCGAGGTGCCGCGCGCGGCCGTGACCGCAGGTCAGATCGCCGAGGCGGCCGACTTCTTCTCCTTCGGCACCAACGACCTGACTCAGATGACCTGGGGCTTCTCCAGGGACGACGTCGAGGCGGCGTTCTTCTCCGCCTACCTCGAACAGGGCGTCTTCCCCGTCTCGCCGTTCGAGTCTCTCGACGTCGAGGGGGTCGGCTCCTTGGTCGAGACCGCGATGCGTGGGGGACGCGAGGCCAAACCGGACCTGCACGCGGGTGTGTGCGGCGAACACGGAGGCGACCCCGACTCGATCCACTTCTTCGACCAGGTCGGCTTGGACTACGTGTCCTGCTCGCCGTTCCGGGTTCCCGTCGCCCGACTCGAGTCGGGCCGCGCCACCCTCGCCCACCGCAGTTCCCAATGACACGCGCACCAGAGGAGCAGACGATGACTCAAACGCCCAGTGGCGATGCACGCATGGTGCAGATGACTCCCTATGAGTGCTGGCAACAACTCGACGGCGACAACCAGATCGCCCGAGTCGTGTGGGCCGGCCAGGACGGCCCGGCCATCATCCCGGTGAACTACGCCGTCTCCGATGGCGCGCTCTGGTTCCAGATCAGCCACGACTCGGAACTGGGGCGCGGTGGAACCGGTCAACGTGTCCTGGTGGAGGTGGACCATGCCGACCCCGCGAGTCATGCGGGTTGGAGCGTGGTCATCACCGGCACGGCGGCGTTCATCGACGCCGTCGAGGCGCCCGACATCCTGCGCGATCTGCGGGTGTGGCCCAGCGGTCCGCGCAGCGTGTGCGTCCGCGTGGACCCCGACGAGGTGAGCGGGAGGCGATTGATGCCACGGCGCTGAGCAGGGTCACAAGTCCCGGACCTGCGGGACGTCGGCCCGATGCACGATCACGGCTGAGGCCGGAGAATGAGACAACGTCAACCCGGAGGTGCGCACATGATGATCGAGTTGAACGAGGCGGAGAGTTGGGAACTCGCCTCGTCGGTGCCAGTCGGCAGGATCGCATGGATGTCGGGGAGCGGTCCCGTGATCGTCCCGGTCAACTTCGTGGTCCACGAACGGCGCATCTTGTTGCAGACCTCGGCCTATTCGATGTTGGTCCGCGAGGCCGACGAGAGTCAGGTGGCTTTCGAGGTCGACGAGATCGACTCGGTCACCCGGTCGGGCTGGAGTGTGCTGCTGCGCGGCACGGCCCACGTGCGGTTCCACGACACCTTGGGCGATGACCTCCCGGCCGTCGAGACCTGGGCCGACGGCACCCGTCGGATGGTGTTGGTGATCGAGGTCAGCGAGGTCACGGGGCGGCGCGTCGGGGCACCCTGACCCGACAGGGCGGTCGAATCGTCAACGGCGCGGTCGAAGGACCGTGCCGTTGTAGTGCCCATCGGGGGTGACCACGGTTCCGCTGTCGCCGCGCAGGATGGCCGGCGCCTCGTCCAGCACCCCGACGGCAGCCATGCCGCCGGTCAGTTCGACGAAGCGACACACGGCGTCGACCTTCGGGCCCATGGACCCGCTCGGGAGGTCGAGGGCGCGCAGGTCCGCGGGCGTCCCCCGCGAGATGGGGTGCTGCTCAGGGGTGCCGAAGTCCGCCATCACGGCCGGCACATCGGTGAGCACGAGCAGAGCGTCGGCGTCGAGCGCTTCGGCCAGCACCGCGCTGGTGAGGTCCTTGTCCACGACGGCTTCGACCCCGCGCAGTTTGCCGTCGGTGTCACGGATGACGGGGACGCCGCCGCCGCCGGCACACACGACCACAGCACCGCTCTCGAGGAGCAGCCGGATCAGGCGGGTCTCGACCACGCGCTGCGGACGCGGTGATCCGACGACCCGTCGCCACCCCTCGCCGTCCTGCTTGACCGTCCAGCCGCGAGCTTCGGCCAACCGAAGGGCTTCGACGTGGTCATACATCTCGCCGACGAACTTGGTCGGGTTCGCGAAGGCGGGGTCGGCGGCTCCGACCAGGGTCTGGTTGATGATGGCCGCGACCTGGCGGCCCGGCAGTTCGTTCTGCAGCGACTGCAGCAGCCAGTAGCCGATCATCCCCTGGGTCTGGGCGCCGAGCACGTCGAAGGGGTAGGGCGTCGTGAGTCGGGGATCGGAGGCGCTCTGGAGCGCCAGCACCCCGACCTGCGGCCCGTTGCCGTGGGTGAGGACCAGTTCGTGCTCGGCCGCGAGCGGAGCGAGGGCTCGCGCGGCCCGGTCGACGTTGGCCTCCTGCACCTCGGCGTCCGGCTTCTGCCCGCGCTGGAGCAGCGCGTTGCCGCCGAGCGCGACGACGATGCGCACCTCAGCCGCCCAGGGTGGCCACAAGGACCGCCTTGATGGTGTGCATCCGGTTCTCGGCCTGGTCGAAGACGATTGAGTGTCGCGACTCGAACACCTCGTCGGTCACCTCGAGCGCTGACATGCCGGTGCGTTGGAAGAGGTCCTCGCCGACCTTGGTGTGCCGGTCGTGGAAGCCGGGCAGGCAGTGCATGAACTTCACCTTCGGGTTGCCGGTGGCCTTCACCACGTCCATGGTGACCTGATAGGGCTTGAGCAGGTTGATCCGTTCCTCCCAGGTCTCGGCGGGCTCACCCATCGAGACCCAGACGTCCGTGTAGAGGAAGTCGACACCCTTGGCGCCTTCGCCCACGTCCTCGGTGTGGGTGATCCGAGCCCCGGTGATCTCGGCGATCTCGCGAGCGTGGGCCAGCACGTCGTCGTGGTTCCACAGCGACCGGGGCGCCACGATGCGCACGTCCATGCCCATCAGGGCACCCGCCACGAGCAGGGAGTTGCCCACGTTGTTGCGCGCATCCCCGAGATAGGCGAAGGCGATGTCCTCGTCGTGCTTGCCGGCGTGCTCGCGCATGGTGAGCATGTCGCACAGCGACTGGGTGGGGTGCCACTCGTCGGTGAGCCCGTTCCACACGGGGACCGCCGAGCATTCGGCGAGGGTCTCGACGTTGGTCTGGGCCGAACCGCGGTACTGGATGCCGTCATACATCCGGCCCAGCACGCGGGCGGTGTCCTCCATCGACTCCTTGTGCCCGATCTGGGAGCCGCTGGGGTCCAGGTAGGTGACCCGAGCGCCCTGGTCGAAGGCGGCGACCTCGAAGGCGCACCTGGTGCGGGTCGAGGTCTTCTCGAAGATCAGCGCGATGTTCTTGCGGGTCAGTTGGGGCTGCTCGGAGCCGACGTACTTGGCCAGCTTGAGTTCGGCGGCCAGGTCGAGAAGGAACTTCCACTCCTTGGGGGTGAAGTCGATCTCCTTGACGAAGCTGCGGTTGCGCAGGTTGAAAGCCATGGGGTCAGATTCCTTCTCGTTCGATGGGGCACGTCATGCACCGGGGGCCACCGCGGCCACGACCGAGTTCGTTGCCCTCGATGGTGATGACCTCGACGCCGTTCTTGCGCAGGTAGGTGTTGGTGGTGACGTTGCGTTCGTAGGCGACCACGACGCCGGGGCTGACGGCGAGGACGTTGCAGCCGTCGTCCCACTGCTCGCGCTCGGCGGCGTGAACGTCTTGGGTCGCGGTGAGGACCCGGATCGAGTCCAGGCCCAGGGCCTCGGCGATCGCGTCGTGCATCCCGTCGGCGGGATTGGCGCGGACCTTCAACTCCTTGTCCGTCTCGCCGGGCTCGATCGTGTAGGAGGGCAGCGACCCCAGGCCGACATACTGGGTGAAGGTCTCCTCATCGACCATGGTCATCACGGTGTCGAGGTGCATGAAGGCGCGCTTCTGCGGCATCGCCAGCGCCACGATCGTGTGGGCGCTGCCGGCGGCGAAGAGCCGCTTGGCCAACCGCTCGACACCTTGGGGTGTCGTCCGTTCGCTCATCCCGACCAGGACCGCGCCGCGGCCCAGCACCAAGATGTCGCCGCCCTCGGTGGTTGCCAACCCGCTCGAGGTCCCCTCGGCCCAGACGTTGAAGCCACTCTCGTGCTCGTCGCCGGAGCGGGCGAAGTGCGGGTGCCAGCGATAGATCGCCTCGTAGTGCAACGTCTCGCGGATCCGGGCTCGTTTGCGCATGGCGTTGATCGAGACGCCGTCATAGACCCAGGCCGAGGTGTCGCGGGTGAACAGGTGGTTCGGCAGCGGCGGCAGGATCAGGTCGTCGAGGTCGAGGGCCTGGATGACGACCGAGCCGGGCTCGGTGGTGCGCTCGAGGAACTCGCGCTTGGTCATGCCGCCGATCAGATAGGTCGTCAGTTCGGCGGGCTCGAGTTGGCTGAAGACCCCGTGCAGCGCGTCGAGTGCCATCGGGCCATAGACCCGTTCGTCGAAGGTCCGCTCCAGCAGGTACTGGCGGGCCTCGGGCAGCGCCACCGTGTCGCGAAGCAGTTCGTGAAGCAGGTGCACCTCGACGCCGACATCGCGCAACGCATCGGCGAACGCATCGTGCTCCTGCTTGGCGTGCTTGACCCACAACACGTCGTCGAAGAGGTACTCGTCGTGGTTGCTCGGCGTCAGCCGCTTCAACTCCAGGTCAGGGCGGTGCAGGATCGCCTGCTTCAACCGGCCGACTTCGGAGTCGACGTGGAAACTCATGCTTGCTGCGCTCGTGGGGTCATGGACTGAGCATCCTCATTCCGGGCGGGGGCGCCGAGGGTCAAAGGTCCCGCGGAGCGGTGTCCGCGGACCCCTCCCGGCGTCGTCCACCGGCTGGTTCGGTGAGATGCGCACACCCGTGCCCTAGAGAGGAGGCCGCGATGGCCGCTCACAGCTCAAAGCCGGCGCCCACGTCCAAGCCCAAGCGCGCGCGAACCGGAGGGTCATCGGCCGAGGACGGCGCGCCGCGGTCCTTCCGCTTCCCGAGTGCTTTCACCGTCCTCGCCGCGGTCACCCTCGCGGTGTGGTTGTTGGCCTTCGTGGTCCCGACGGGCAACTACGCGACCGATCCCGAGACCGGCGCGCCCGTGCCTGGCAGCTACGAGACCAGCGACAGCGCACTGTCGTTCGGCGATCGGCTCATGGAGCTCTTCTTGGCTCCGATCAACGGGCTCTATGGCGTGATCAA
>JBFIDC010000030.1:0-17405 GCA_041581495.1 Nocardioides sp.
CGCCGCCGAGGGAGAGCGTGACCGGGCTCGTGGAGAAACGGGCCGGACCGTCGATCCCTGGGAACACCTGCACTTCGGCGTGCGCGGCGGTTTCGGCCACCGTCAGCAGGTCTTGTCGACCGTCGCCGTCGAGATCGCGAAGGATCGCGCGGTGATAGAAAGCTACGGCGCCCGGCGCGACCAGGGTGTGCTGCCGCCAACGGGGACGCTTGGTGTCCAATCGCTCCCACCAGGTCAGCGAACCGCAGGTGCGCACGGCGATAGTGCAGACGAAGAAGCCGCCCGGGACCACCACGTCCTGGTCGCCGTCTCGGTCGACGTCGGCCACCAGGGGCTCGCCGGGCCACACGATGCCCGCTGACGCCGGCACGATGGTGCGTTTGCGCCAGGATCGGTCCTTGCGCTGTCGGTAGGAGACGATGGTCCCGTTGGGGATCGATGTGCCCTGGATCTTGCCGAAAGCCGAGACCACCACCTCTCGGCGACCGCGACCATCCAGATCGGCCGCCACCGCGAAGGCCGCGCCCGTGAGCTCTGTGTCGATCGCCTTGCGGATGAACCGCGGGTCGCCGCTGTCGGTCGCTGCACGGGCTCCGTCGTGCCCGGGAACCCGGGCGGGAGCGGGCAGCGGCAGGCTCACGGCCATGGCGAGCAAGACGGCGATGAGGCCAGTGGGGAGGAGTCTGCGCATGCTGGCTCAACGCCGGATCGTGGCCCAGGTCACGCCTAGAATATATTTTATCGTCAGGGAGTTTTCGAGCCCACCGGTTGCCCCAATGCCGTCCTGGCTAGGTTGGCGAGCATGATCGTCGCCTTCAGCATTTCCCCGACAGCCGCTGACGAGTCAGGAAGCGTGGCGGAGTCCGTGGCTGCCGCGGTCCAGGTCGTGCGCGACTCGGGTCTGCCCTATGAACTCAACTCGATGTTCACCAACCTCGAGGGCGAGTGGGACGAGGTGATGGGCGTGGTCAAAGCGGCAGTCGAGGCCGTCGCGGCCACCTCTCCTCGGGTGGGCTTGGTCCTGAAGGCAGACATCCGACCTGGGTACGAGGGGCAGCTGCGGGCCAAGGTCGAGCGAGTCGAGCAGGCTCTCGCAGCACGCGACGACTCCTCGACGGGCCGATGACCGACCAGACCCCGCCCCCGGGACCCCCGCCACCGGGACCCCCGACTGAGCCCCCACCGGGGCCTCCGCCGACATGGCGTCCCACCCCGCCGGACTGCGATCCCGCACCCGAGGCAGGAGCCACTCGCTCGAAGCGGAACCTGGTCATCGGCCTGGCGGTGTTCGCGGCGGTGTGGCTGGTGGCGATGGCCTTGGTGCTCCCGGGTGTCATCGATGACCTGAGGGGCGAACGATTGGTGGCGCCACCGGTGGCCAAGCCCAGCGGTGACCTCCGGGAGGTGGAGCGCGTCGAAGACCTGCGCACCGACCACCGCGACGACGTCGACATCGACTACCCGCACACGCCTCCGGTCGGTGGCCCCCACGATCCGGAGTGGCTGGCGTGCGGCGCCTACGACGAACCGATCCGCAACGAGAACGCCGTACACAACCTCGAGCACGGCGCGGTGTGGATCACCTATGACCCGGGTCTTCGGGCCGCCGACATCGCGGCGCTCGAGGAACTGCTGCCCGGAGACGGGATCATGTCGCCCTACCCAGGCTTGCCGGCTCCCGTAGTGGTCACCACCTGGGGGACTCAGTTGCGGTTGAGCGGGGCCGACGACCCGCGACTGCCGTTGTTCATCGAGCGGTATCTCGATGAGACAGCCCCCGAGCCGATGGCCTCCTGCCGCGGTGGGCTGAGCGACCCCCAGGGTGGCCTGCCGGGCCTCGTCGCCTGAGGTTCGTCGTGCATCGATTGACGCAGGAGCAGGCTCGGCGCATCGCGGTCCGGGCCCAACGGTTGAGCTTCGACAACTCCGCCCAGGACCTCCTCGAGGTGGTGCGCAGCCTGACCCTGGTGCAACTCGACCCCACACGCGCCGTCGCGCCAGCCGCCGATCTGATCCTGTGGAGCCGACTGGGTCAGGCCTACGCCCCAAGCGATCTGGTCGAGGCGATCGAGGTGCGCAGCGTCATCGAGCTCCAGGGCTTGCTCCGGGCGGCCGAAGATGTCGCGCTGTTCCGAGCCGAGATGGAGCAGTGGCCCGGACCTTCGCCCGCACCCTGGCAGGAGCAGCAGGTGGCTTGGCTCGAGACGAACCACGCCTGTGTCGATGACATCCTCGCGCGCCTGGAGGGCGAAGGGCCGCTGCGCTCGCGCGAGATCCCCGACACCTGTGTCGAGCCGTGGCAATCGAGTGGCTGGAACGACAACAAGAACGTGATCGCAGTCATCCGGCTGCTCGTGCGCAAGGGCCTTGTTGCCTGCGCGGGTCGAAAGGGACGCGAGCGAACGTGGGACCTCGCGGAGCGGGTCTATCCCGACGACCCAGTTCCTGATGTGGACGAGGCCAGGCGAATCCACAATGAGCGCTGGCTCCGCTCCCTCGGGATCACGCGGTCGCGAACGACCGAGTCCGGCGGTGAGGTCATCGACATCGGCACGACTGGCGAGCCAGCGGTGATCGAGGGGGTGGCAGGGGAGTGGCGCCTCGATCCGGACTCGCATGGCGCCGCCGAGTGGGACGGTCGCACTGCCCTCATCTCGCCCTTCGACCGGTTGGCCTACGACCGTGCCCGCGCCCAGGATCTCTTCGGCTTCGACTACCAGCTCGAGATGTATAAGCCCGCTGCCAAGCGTCGCTGGGGCTACTTCGCATTGCCCATCCTGCACGACGACCAACTGGTGGGGAAGCTTGATGCCACAGCCGATCGCAGGGCTGGTGTCTTCCGCGTCGAAGCGCTGCATGAGGACGTCAGGTTCGACGCCGGAATGCGATCCGAGGTCATGGCCGAGATCGAGGCGCTCGCGCTATGGCTCGGGCTGGAGCCGCTCCTGCCGTGACGCTGATGGAGGCCGGTGTCAGCGTCGGCGCAGGGCCGACCAGGTCCCGCTGGCCCCCAGGCCTGCTGCCCACAGCGCCGAGCCGCGCAGACCGAGACGGTCCGCGTACCTGGCTCGGACGGCGACGGCGCGCGGACTGGAGAACCAGACCTCGTGCCGAACGCCGCCGACTCGATAGGTGAACCACGCCTCGCGCTGCTCCCGACTCCACCTGATCTTGGCGCCGTGCTGACGCGCACGCTGGCGAGCCTGGTTGCCGGTCAGCGACACCGAGCCGCCTCGGGCGAAGTCCCGGCCGTAGGTCGGGATGCCCAGACGGAACCGCTGGGCCTCCATCTGACTGCTCGCGAACGCGACCACCTGCTTCACCCAGGGCCAGCCGGCGATGGGGCCGGGGCCGAACTGGTGGGCGTGCTGGTCGTAGGCCATCACCCGCACCTCGTCGGCCACCCGGCCGATCCGCTTGTAGTCGTAGACCGCGGGGATCAGTTTGCCGCGCCACACCGTGAACCCGGGACCGGTCCGGGGCATCACCGTGATCGAGCAGGTGCGGCCGTTGCGGCGCAGTGCCGGGCACAACTGCTCAACGAACGCGGTGAATGCTCGCCGGACCCGCCGTGCCTGCCCCACGTTGGTGGTCAGGGCGAGGTTCTCGTAGTCGATGTCCAGTCCGTCGTAGTCGCCCGAGACCGCGAGCCGCACCAGGCGCTTGACGTGTGCCGTGCGACTCGAGGAGTTCCCCAAGCAGCGCACCGCAGCTCGCGGCGGCAGGCCACCCGCGGTCACCGATGGGGTCACGAGGAGTCCTCGACCGTGCAGGCGAGCGACTGCGCCCGCGTTGCGTGCGGTCGGCTTGTTGTCGATGCGATGGCACCCGGCGGCGTTGAACCAGAACGGCGAGACGGTGTCGAGCAGGTCCGCGTTCCGGGTCGCGTCGCGGACGGCCTCGTCGAAGACCCAGTAGGGCAGCCAGGCCTGCACGTTGGCCGGGGGCCGCTCTCGTGGCGTCGCGGGGGCGGGGGAGGCCACCCCGATGAGCGCCAGCAGAGGCAGGAGCATCAGGGTCCGGGCGCGCACTCGTGGATCGTACGTGCCTTCACGCCTCCCGCTGCCGCTCGTGCGTGGCAGCATCGCGGTGTGGAAACCATCACCCGCGAGTACCGCACCGGCGACCGCGAGGTCGTCTTCGATTTCACGGCGGACTGCGCCGAGTTCGTCGCCGGTCGCGGTGACGGACTCCTCTCGGTCTTCGTGCCACATGCCACCGCCGGCATCGCGATCCTGGAGACCGGTGCCGGGAGCGACGCGGACCTGTTGTCGGCGCTGGGGGACCTGTTGCCGGCCGATGATCGTTGGCGACACCGACATGGGTCACCGGGCCACGGCCGATCTCACGTGATGCCGGCCATGGTTCCTCCCCATGCCACCGTGCCCGTACTCGATGGCCGACTGGCGTTGGGGACCTGGCAGAGCCTGTGCCTGGTGGATCTGAACCTCGACAACGCCGTACGGACGGTGAGGTTCAGTTTCCTGACGGGCTGAGGGCTACACCCGCCCGAGGTGGATCGAACAGGTGTTCGAGAATGGGCTAGCCTGGAGCCATGGTCACGAACGTCGCTCCGCCGGGTTGGCCCCGCGAAGTCCGTCCACCCGACGCACCCGACTGGGAGGCAACCGCGTCGAAGTGGCTGCTCGATCTGTGCCCGCCCGAATACCGCGGCTACCCAGCGCTGCGCCGACATGCGGTGGTTCTCGCCCGCTTCGCCGTGTTGCACGTGGAGGCTTCGCTCGCGGCCGTGCGCCGCGGTCTGAGTGAGGCCCGGGCCGAACTGCGCGATGTCGCGGAGCTCGACGTGATCGAGGCGGCGATCGCCACCTGGCAGCGCGAGGAGGCGCGCCTGCAGGGGGTGCGGCGGGCGGTCGGGCTGGTGGAGGAAGCCCTGCGCGGTCGCCGCTACGTCGCCAGGCTCTAGCGCTGTGGGGCGCAGGTCCGACACGCGGCAGTCGGTCGGTTTCGCTGCGCGAGCGTGTCCGGGAAGCAATGATCGAGTGGTGACGCACACCGCCGCATCGACCGGGGACAGCCTCGATCTGGTCGACGACCCCATCAACCCCGAATGGATCCTTGCGGGCAATCCGCGGGCGCGCGCACGCACGTGGGCCACCAGTGCCGACAAGACCACCGACCACTGGTGCTGGGAGTGCACGGCAGGGTCGTTCCGCTGGTGGTTCGAACGGGACGAGACCGTGGTGATCGTCGAGGGTTCGGTTCGCGTCGACGTCGACGGCGGCCCGAAGTTGGACCTCGGAGTGGGTGACTCGGCCTACTTCGCCGCAGGCCAGTGGAGCACGTGGACCATCGATGATTTCGTGCGCAAACAGGCCGTGATGCGTGTCCCTGTCCCCGCCTCGATGTCGTTGATGGCCAAGCTGCTGGGGCAGCGCAAGTACGCCCTGTGAGGTTGGTTCTGTGAGTTGGGCAGCATGAGGTGCTTCGCCACCGTTCTTCTCGTCGATGCCCGCGGTTGGCTGCTGCTCCAGGAACGCGACGAGCACGCACCGATCGACCCCGACGTGTGGGGACTGGTCGGCGGCCACGTCGAGGAGGGTGAGGGGTTCGACGTCGCCGTACGTCGCGAACTCGCCGAGGAGACCGGCCTGCGCGTGGGCCCGGGCGAACTCACCCCGGAGGTGGCCTACTGGCGCACCTTCAGCGTGCATGATTCGGGCGATGAGATGGCGGTCTACTACGGGCGGACCGACGCCACCGACGGCGACGTGGTGTGCGGTGAGGGCCGCCAGATCGTCTTCGTGTCGCCCGATCGAGCCAGAGCCCTGCCCCTGGCCCAGGCGGCCCGATTGGTCGTCCCGCAGTTCCTCGACGCGAGCGCATACGCCACCCTGTGGTCATGAGTGCGAAATCTGGGACCTTCACCGTGGTGCCTGTGCCGGGCGCCGGCGCCGAGGACGTGGTGGTGGCAACCCACGGTCCAGACGAAGGCGCGGTGTTCACCGGGACCGAGGACGGGGGCATCTGGCGGATCCGTCACGACGGCGAACGCGTCGACAAGGTCGCCGACACCGCCGGCCGTCCGCTCGGCATCGAGATCGACCACGACGGACGACTGCTCGTGTGTGACGCACGCCGAGGTCTGCTGCGCATAGACCCGCGCAGTGGAGCGACCGAGTCGGTGCTCGACAGCGTTGCGGGGACCAAGATGGTGTTCTGCAACAACGCGGCGATCGCCGGCGACGGCACCGTGTGGTTCTCGGACTCATCGACTCGCTTCGGCATCGAGAAGTGGAAGGACGACTTCGTCCAGGACACGCGCACCGGCCGGTTGCTGAGACTCGACACCAGTGGCGCCATCGAGGTCGTGCTGGATGGTCTGCGGTTCGCCAACGGCGTCGCCCTGGCCGCCTCCGAGGAGTTCGTCGCGGTGGCTCAGACCGCGGGGCGCAACGTCCTGCGCTACTGGATCTCGGGAGATCGGGCCGGGCAGCGCGACACCCTGTGCGAGGACCTCCCGGGCTATCCGGACAACATCGCCCGCGGAAGCGACGGCTTGATCTGGATCACCATCGCCAGCCCGCGCGACGCCCTGGTTGAGCGCCTCCAGAAGGGGCCACTGTGGATGCGGCGCGCCGTCACCGCCATCCCCGAACCGCTCCAACCCAAGCCCAAGCGGACCGTACGGGTGCAGGCCTATGACGAGGCGGGCAGCCTCGTGCACGACTGCGACGTCACCACCGACGACTACCACATGGCGACGGGTGTGCGAGAGCACGACGGACGCGTGTGGATCGGCAGTCTGAACGAGCCCGCCGTGGCCGTCCTGGAACTGTGAGGGAGCACTGATCGTCGACTGATGCCCCGTAGACTCGCGGCCATGTCACTCCTGCAGTCGATCATTGACCCGCGCGATCTGCGTGATCTCAGTGACGACCAGTTGACGACCCTGGCGAGCGAGATCCGCGATCTGCTCGTGACCTCGTGTGCGCCGTCCGGTGGCCACCTGGGCCCCAACCTCGGCGTCGTCGAACTCACCTTGGCGATCCACCGGGTCTTCGACTCGCCACGCGACCGCATCGTCTTCGACACCGGCCACCAGGCCTACGTGCACAAGATGGTCACCGGTCGGGCGGGTGCCTTCGAGACGCTGCGGCAAGAAGGTGGCATCAGTGGCTACCCCAGCAGCGCAGAGTCCGAGCACGACATCGTCGAGAACTCCCACGCATCCACCTCACTGAGCTATGCCGACGGACTGGCCAAGGCCTACGCCATCCGCGGCGAGAACCGGCATGTCGTCGCCGTGATCGGTGACGGGGCGCTGACCGGCGGGATGGCCTGGGAAGCGCTCAACAACATCGCCGTCGCCAAGGCCTCGCGGCTGGTGATCGTGGTCAACGACAACGGGCGCTCCTACACGCCGACGATCGGTGGCCTGACCACCGCTTTGACCTCCCTGCGCACGAACCCGCGCTATGAGCAGGTCCTCGACCAGGTCAAGAAGCGACTCAACGCCGTGCCGGGAGTCGGGCCCGCTGCCTATGACGCGTTGCATGCGATGAAGAAGGGACTCAAGGACGCGGTCGCGCCGCAGGGGCTCTTCGAAGATCTCGGACTCAAGTACGTCGGTCCCGTCGACGGACACGACCGGGTCGCCATGGAGCAGGCCCTCACGCAGGCCAAACGGTTCAACGGGCCGGTGATCGTGCATGCCATCACCCGCAAGGGCTTCGGCTACGACGCCGCCGAGCGGCACGAGGCCGACCAGTTCCACCAGGTCGGGCCCTTCGATGTCGAGACGGGGGTGGGTGCGGCCAAGGGCCGCATCTGGACCGACGTGTTCGCCGAGGAGATGGTGGCGCTCGGGGCCGAGCGCAAAGACGTCGTCGCCATCACTGCCGCGATGATGCACCCCGTCGGGTTGCACCTGTTCCAAGCCCGATACCCCGAACGCACCTTCGACGTCGGGATCGCCGAACAGCACGCCGCCACGTCGGCGGCGGGCCTCGCCCTGGGTGGGCTCCACCCGGTGGTGGCCATCTATGCCACCTTCCTCAACCGTGCCTTCGACCAGGTCCTGATGGATGTCGCGCTGCATCGGTGCGGGGTCACCTTCGTCCTCGACCGGGCCGGGGTCACCGGTGACGACGGGGCCAGCCACAACGGCATGTGGGACATGTCGATCCTGCAGGTGGTTCCCGGCCTGCGGATGGCCGCGCCGCGCGACAGCGCTCGGGTGCGGGAGTTGCTGCGCGAAGCGGTGAGCGTCGATGACGCGCCCACCGTCCTCCGCCTGCCCAAGGGTCCGCCCCCCGATGACATCCCGACGATCGACAAGGCCGGCGGTGCCGACGTGCTGGTGCGCAGAGGCGCTCGCGACGTGCTCGTCGTGGGGGTCGGTTCGATGGCCACGGTTGCCGTCGATGTCGCCGCGCGCCTCGAGGCCCAGGGCATCGGCGTCACCGTCGTCGACCCGCGCTGGGTCAAGCCCGTCGACCCCGCGATCATCGAACTCGCCGACCAGCATCGTCTGGTGGTCAGTGTCGAGGACAACGGCGAGATCGGCGGAGTGGGCGCGGTGCTGCTCCAGACCTTGACCGAGGCGGGAGTGCGCACGCCGTTCCGACTGCGCGGCATCCCTCAAGAGTTCCTCCACCACGCGAAGCGGCCGCGCATCCTCGAGCAGATCGGCCTGACGGCACAGGCGTTGGCCCTCGACATCGTCGAGACCATGACCGCCCTCGACGGACACGCCGACGCCGACGCTGACGCTGACGCCGGACATCGGGCCTAGAGGCGTTGTCCCGCTGGCCGCTGCTCTCGGCGCTTGTGGCACTGGGGCTGAGCGTTTCTGGGTGCTCGCTGTTCGGCGATGACCCCACCGCCACGCCCGCCGGGGACTCATCCACGGCCGGCGTCGTCATCACCGAAGCGCCGCCGGACACGCTCGCGAGCCTCCAGTCGGTGCTGGATCGCCGCGCCGCCGCGGTCCGACGTGGCGACGAACGCTCCTTCCTCGCCGGCCTGGCGCGGCACGATCAACAACTCCGCACCGAGCAACGGGTCCTCTTCGACAACCTGCGCCAACTGCCCCTGGCCGCCTTCGACTACCGCATCGATCAGACCGGCCTGCTGCGCCAAGGCGAGGACTACCGGGTGGTCGTCGAGGAACGGCTTCAACTCGAGGGGTTCGACCGAGCACCGGTGATGACGCTGCGCCGGTTCCTCTTCACCCCCGGCAACAAACCCGGACGATTCCTGTTGGCCGAGACCAGTGACCTGGCGTGGGACGTCGAGAACCGCATCCAGCGCCAGCCCTGGGACCTCGGGCCGATTGTGGTGAGCCGAGGCCAGGGGGTTCTGGGGATCTTTGACCAGGGGTCGGTGCGGGCGTCTCGTCAGATCCTGGCCTCCGCGCAGCGGTCGATCAGTCAGGTCGCCGCTGTCGTGCCGTCGGCCTGGTCTCGCACCGTCGTGATCTATGCGCTGTCCACCACCTCGGCCCTGACCGCCCTCCCCGAGGTTCCCGGTGGCGATCCGACGGGCCTGGACGCGGTGAGCTTCCCCGTCTTCGTCGATGTCTCCGATGCCTCCGACCCCCAACTCGCCAGCACCCGGGTCGCCCTGCACCCGCGGATCCTGGATGAGCGCGCTCGAGCCCGCGACCGGCTCATCCGGCACGAACTCACCCACGTCGCCATCGGTGCCGGAGACGATCACGCGCCCGTGTGGCTCAGTGAGGGGCTCGCGGAGTACGTCTCGGTGCAATCTCTGGCCCCCGAGCAACGAACCATCGCTGCATCCGCGATCGAGGACGCGCGGGCCGGCATCACGGAGATGCCCGACGATGAGACGTTCAACGACTCGGGCACCTCGGGAAGCACCTCAGCCAACTACGGCATCGCGTGGTTCGCGTGCGAGTACCTCGCCTCCAGCTATGGCGAGGTGAGCCTGTGGCAACTGCTCGCCGAACTCAACGACCCGGACGTCGACCCCGATGAGGTCCTCCTCGAGCGCACGGGCATCAACTCGCGCACGTTGGCGCGCAAGGCCGCGAAGCTCCTCCTGGTGACCTATGACCCGCCGGAGCCCGATCCCACCCCCTCCCCGACTCCGAGCGACGCTGCCTCCGGGCCCACCTCGTCGGCGTCACCCAGTGGGAGCGCCAGTGGGAGCGCCAGTGGGAGCCCCAGTGGGAGCCCCAGTGGGAACGCCGGCGGGAACGCCGGGGCCAGCGCGACAGCGACGCCCACGGCCGCGAGTTCGAGAAACTCACCCCACGACTGACCGCGTGTGGCCCCCGGCCCTATCGTGGGCAGTCCTGTTCTCATCACCCCGACTTCAAGGAACACAACGTGCCTCGTGACCGTCTCGTGCACATCGTCGACGACGTGCCCGAGCTCGCATCGGCTTGGGAGACGGGCGACCTCACCATGGTGTTGGCGCTCGACGGCTTCCTCGACGCGGGCAACGCATCGGCACGGGCGACCAGCCACCTGATCGACAACTGCGAGGGCGGCAGTGTCGTGGCCACCTTCGACGTCGACCAGTTCCACGACTACCGGGCTCGGCGACCGGCGATGTCGTTCATCCGCGACCACTACGCGGACTACGACGCGCCGCGTCTCCTGGTCCGCCTCCTGCGAGACGCCGGGGGCACCCCGTTCCTGCTGATGAGCGGCACCGAGCCGGACAACCGGTGGGAGGCGTTCTCGCGATCGGTTCGACAGGTCGTCGAGCAGTTGCGGGTGACCCGGGTGGTCTCGATGGGGTCGGTGCCGATGGCGGTGCCGCACACCCGGCCCATCGCGATCACGCCGCACGCCAATCGGCCAGAACTGGTGATGGGCACGAGTCCGTGGCGGGGGGAGTTGCGCATTCCCAGCAGCGCCCAGTCGTTGTTGGAGATCAAACTGGGGGAGTGGGGCCACGACATGCTCGGCTTCGTCGCCCACATCCCGCACTACCTGGCGCAACTGGACTACCCCAAGGCTTCGGTGATGCTGCTCGAGCGAGTCGAGTTGGCGGGGCGACTCACCATCGACCTCACGGCGCTGCGCGACCTCGCCGAGCAGCGCGAGGAGGAGATCTCCCGCTACCTGTCCGACAACGAGGAGGTCGCCGACGTCGTGGCGGCGCTGGAACGTCAGTACGACGCCTTCGACGAGGCCGAGGAGTCCGGTTCGAGCCTGCTCGCGCAGGGAGAGCCGCTGCCCACCGGAGACGAGATCGGACAACAGTTCGAGCAGTTCCTGGCCGGTCTCGACGGCCCCGAACCCGAAGCAGGGGGCCACGACGGTGAGCGCTGAAGACCGAGACTCCGTCAAGGACCTCGTGGGTCTGCTCGACCTGGAGTACCTCGATGTCGACCTGTTTCGCGGATCCCAGCCGGACTCGCCGCGCCCCCGGGTCTATGGCGGCCAGGTGGCGGCGCAGGCGCTGGTGGCCGCGGTGCGCAGTGTCGACCCGGAGTTCCGTCCCCACTCGTTCCACTCGTACTTCCTGCTGCCCGGTGACTACTCGCTGCCGATCGTCTATGAGGTCGAACGGATCCGTGATGGTCGCTCGTTCCTGACCCGGCGGGTGATGGCACGCCAGCACGGCCGCCCGATCTACTACCAGACGGTCAACTTCCAGCGCGAGGAAGAAGGCTTCGACCATCAGGACCTCATGCCTGAGGTGGCTGGGCCCGAGGCGGGCTTCAACCTTGTGGAGCTGATGCGTCGCGGCGGCAGCGACGAGGCCGACGCGCTCGGCAAGGAGTGGAGCGCACTCGAGGTCAGTTGGCTCGGCAACTCTAAGAACGGACTCCCCGCGGACGCCGAACACCCGGCCCAGGCCCGGATGTGGATCCGCGTCAAGCCGGGACTGAGTGACGACCCGATCGAGCACCTCGCCGCCTTCGCCTATGCCAGCGACATCAGTCTGCTCGGCGCGTCTCTGGCTGCCCACGATGCCAACCCGGCCAAGACCCAGATGGCCTCGCTCGACCACACCATCTGGTTCCACCAGCCGTTCCGCGCCGACGAGTGGTGGCTCTATGACCAGTGGTCGCCCCGCGCGCATGGTGCGCGTGGACTGTCGCTGGGACGAGTCTTCACCCAGGACGGGACGCTGGTGGCGACCCTGGCGCAGGAGGGTCTGATCAGGCCGCGCCGCGAGGCCGGACCGACCGCCTAGAACGGATCCGCGCCTACACCAACGATCGGGCCGCGTCTTGGCAATCCGACACGCTGGTCCGAACGGGTGATTCTTTGCCGATTTCGAGACGCGAGGGCCGGTCACAGGGTTCACTTCAATCCCTTGTTCCCCAGCGGAGAGCCGTGATGTCCCCCCGTGTGAGTCCCCCTGTCGTGCTCGCCGTGAGCACCGCTTGCGCAGTCCTTCTCGGGCCGCTCAGCACCACGGTGTACGCGGATGGTGGATCGTCGGGGAACAGCACATTCTCGAACGGTTCGTCCGCCACCTCCCCCACCGGTGGCGGCCACAACCAGTCCAGCGGGACCAAGGGAACCAAGGGGAAGTCGAAGCCCAAGAAGAAGCCGAAGGGCAAGTCGAAACCGGCCCCCACCTCGGATCCGGGAACCTATGCCGGCAAGTTGGTGCTGACGGATCGGGACGTCTCCACCAAGCCGACCGCGGCACCGGTGACTCCCTACGAGATGCCGTTCCCCTGCGGTGAGGTCTGGACGGGTACGACGCGTTCGAGCCACAGCCCCAGCACGCGGTCGGTCGACTTCAACCGTGCCGACGACTTCGGCGACCCGGTCCTCGCAGCGGCCGGCGGGGTGGTGACTACCGCGGTCACGGGCAAGAACCGTCCGAGCTATGGCCAATTCGTCGTCATCGAACACGGCAACGACGAGTCCACGCTCTATGCCCACCTCGACTCGCTGACCGTCACCGTCGGCGAGACGGTCACCGTCGGCACTCAGATCGGCACGCTGGGCAACACCGGCAACTCCTCAGGTGCCCACCTGCACTTCGAAGAACGCAAGGCGAGTTCGGTAGTCGATTCCTGGTTCCACGCGGCGCGCTATGTCTTCGGCACGGCCCAGGCCTCGCAGAACTGCGAGGTCGTCGCGGTGCCCGACATCCCGTTGGCCGGCAACATCGTCGGCGGCAAGAAGGCAGAGCTCGTCGTCTACAGGCGCACCGGGAAGCCGTCGTTCCGAATCCAACGCGATGGCAAGCGCACCAAGGTGATCAAGTTCGGGTCATCTTCCGACCAGCCCCTGCTGGGAGACTGGAACGGCAACGGTCGCGTGAGCCCAGCGGTGCGGAACCCGACGACCAAGACGTTCTCGCTGAAGAACAAGCGAGCCGTCACCAAGGTGAAGTTCGGCGGCCGCAAGGATCTGGCGATCAGCGGTGACTGGGATGGCGACGGCATCTGGGAGGTCGGCGTCCGCCGCGCCGGTTCCGGTGTCTTCAAGTTGCGCGCCGCCGACGGGAGCGTCACCAAGGTGCGCCTCGGGCGAGCCTCCGACATCCCGGTGACCGGCGACTGGGATGGCGACGGGATCACCGACCTCGGCTTCTATGACGGCGAGACTGCGACGTTCACCCTGCGCCTGGTCGAGGGCGAGAGCGCCGAGGCGTTCCAACAGGTTCAACTCGGCGAGCCGGGTGACCTGCCGGTCGCCGCCGACTGGGACGCCAACGGCGTGACCGACCTGGCGGTGTGGGATCCCAACACCGCGACCTACAAGTTGCGTTTGGCGCCGAGTCCGACGATGGCCAAGGCCAAGGTCGCCAAGACCCGCTTCGGCCAGGGCCGCTGACCCGCTGACTCCAGGCCTTCAGCCGGCCGTCACGCGCCCGACCACGTGCGGGGCTCCGCTCTTGGGGTCGGTCAGGGAGAAGGCGTAGCCGTCACCCGTGGGTGCCGACCCGAAGGCCACGGACCCGGGGAGCAGGACCGGTCGCTTGAACGCGACCTCCACCGTGGCCGCGTCGGGGATCCGGTTCTCCAGCGCGGCGACGCACCGGGCCATGGTCCACATGCCGTGGGCGATCTGGCGTGGGAAACCCAGAGCCTTGGCGGTCAGCGCATACAGGTGGATCGGGTTGTGGTCGCCCGAGATCGCGGCGTAGGTGCGACCGAGATCGGCGGGCAGTCTCCAGACCACACCGCTGGGTGCCGCTTCGGGAAAACTCGCACCCGACGGTGCGGACTCGTCGCCCTTGCCGCGTCGCAGGTAGGAGGAGGTCTCCTCCCACACCGTTTCGCCATCGGCGGTGATCGTGGTCAGGAAGTCGAAGACCTTGCCCTTGGGGTGCGGCCTGGCGGCGGCCACGCTGGCCGAGACACCCACGGTCTCGCCGATCTCGATCGGGCGGTGGGCGGTGATCGAGTTCTCCACGTGCACGGTGCCGATGGCCACCGCGGGGAACGCCTGGTCGGTCATCATCCCCATCTGGAGCGAGAACGCGAGCAGGTGCGGGTAGGGCAGGGGCACCGTGTCCTTGCTCGGGAACCCGCACACCGCGGCGTACCGCTCGACGTGCTCGCGCTCGATGGTGACCGGTGCCGAGGTCCGCGAGAGGCCGGAGAAGTCGCCGCCGGTCTTGCGGATGCCCGGGAGTTGATTGAGCAACGGCACCGAGGGCAACGCCGCTTTGAGCATCACTGGCACAGGCACGGGGTCACGCTCCCAGCATCATCTGGCCGCACACGCGCACGACGTTGCCGTTGACGGCGGCCGAGGCGGGGTTGGCGTACCAGGCGATCGTCTCGGCCACGTCGACCGGCAGGCCGCCCTGGGCCATGGCGTTGAGGCGCTGGCCGACCTCGCGGGTCGCCAACGGGACGGCGTCGGTCATCTGGGTGATGATGAATCCTGGCGCCACGGCGTTGATCGTGATGCCGTTCTTGAGTTCGTCGGCCAAGGAGTCGACCAGCCCGATCACGCCGGCCTTCGAGGTGGCGTAGTTGGTCTGTCCGACGTTGCCGGCAATGCCGGCGATCGAGGCCACTCCGACCACGGAACCGTTCGCGTTGATGACCTTCTGGGCGAGCAGTTCACGGGTGATCCGCTCCGGCGCCACCAGGTTGACCCCGATCACCGAGTCCCACCGGTCCTCGGCCATGTTGGCCAGCTTCTTGTCCCGGGTGATGCCGGCGTTGTGGACGACCACGTCGACGCCGCCGTGCTTCTCGGAGAGGTGGTGGGCGAGGCGCTGGGGGGCGTCCTTGGCGGTGATGTCGAGGGCGATCCAGTCGCCGTCGAGCTCCTTCATCAGGGTCTGGAGGTCGCTGGCCAGGGCCGGAATGTCGACGCCGACGACGGTCGCGCCGTCCCGGTGGAGCACCCGGGCGATCTGCTCGCCGATGCCACGACTCGCGCCGGTCACCAGGGCGACCTTGCCCGCCAGAGGGGCCTGCCAGTCCTTGACGGCGCCGGCCTTGTGGTGACCGTGAGCGCCGATGCGGATGACCTGACCCGACACGTAGGCAGACTTGGGGGAGAGCAGGAAGCCCAGGGTCGAGGCGGTCGCGCCCTCGGCGCCCTCGGCCACATAGACCAGCTGCGAGGTGCCGCCCCGACCGATCTCCTTGCCCAGGCTGCGGGTGAACCCCTCGAGGGCGCGCTGTGCGACGCGCGCCTCGCCCTTGAGGAGTTCGGGTGGAGTGCCGATGACCACGGCGCGCGGGCACGTCGCCAGGCTGCGCATCAGCGGTGTGAAGAAGTCACGCAGTGCGTTGAGGTCGGCTGCGGTGGTGATGCCGGTGGCGTCGAAGACCAGTCCCTTGAACTTCTGGCCCTCGGACGCGGTCGCGTTCATGTGGTCGGTGGACACGATCCCGAGGGTCTCGAGGATGCCGCCGAGGGATTCGGCCAACCGGCCGGTGCCACCGACGACGACGGTGCCGTCGACCAGCGGTGCGCCGGCGACGTAGCGCTCGAGCTTGGTGGGGTTCGGCAGACCGAGGTTCTTGACGAGGATCTTGCCGATCGCGGAGGAGGTGAAGGACTGGTACTTGTCACTCATGGGTCTTATGCAACTCCATGTGTAACTGTGAGTCCACCCAAGGTGCCTCATCACACAGGCAGGGCGTGACCTCGCCCTCATCGCCTTCGCTTTTCACCCGGTTACCGGTCAGTATGGGTCCATGTCTCTTTCTTCTGGCAAGACCCGCCGCGTCGCCATCCTCGGCGGCAACCGCATCCCGTTCGCGCGCTCCAACGGCGCCTACGCCACGGCGTCCAACCAGGACATGCTCACCGCCGCCATCGACGGCGCGGTGACCCGATTCGGCCTGGAAGGCGAGCGACTCGGTGAAGTCGTCGCGGGAGCGGTGCTCAAGCACTCGCGTGACTTCAACCTGACCCGCGAGTCCGTGCTGGGTTCGAAGCTGTCCGCACAGACGCCCGCCACCGACCTGCAGCAGGCCTGCGGCACCGGCCTTCAGGCGATCATCCAGGTCGCCAACAAGATCGCCCTCGGCCAGATCGAGGTCGGGCTGGCCGGTGGAACCGACACCACCTCCGACGCGCCGATCGCGATCAGCGAGAAGCTGCGCAAGAAGCTCCTGAAGGTCAACAACGCTCGCGATACCAAGAGCCGACTGGCCGCCCTCGCCGCGATCCGCCCCGGTGACATCGGGCTGTCCATCCCTCAGAACGGTGAGCCGCGGACCGGCATGTCGATGGGCGATCACGCCGCTTTGACCGCCCTGGAGTGGCAGGTCGGCCGCGAGGAGCAGGACGAGCTCGCCGCCGCGTCGCACCAGCACCTCGCCGCGGCGTACGAGGCCGGGTTCAACGCCGATCTCGTCACCCCGTTCCGCGGCCTCGAGGCCGACAACAACCTGCGTCCGGACTCCTCGGCCGAGAAGCTCGCCAAGCTCAAGCCGGCCTTCGGCAAGGGCGAGGCGGCCACGATGACCGCGGGCAACTCGACTCCGCTCACCGACGGTGCGTCGGTCGTGTTGCTGGCCTCGGAGGAGTGGGCCAAGGAGCACAACCTGCCGGTGTTGGCTTACCTGACCGCCTATGAGACCGCCGCGGTCGACTACGTGCACGGGGGAGAGGGTCTGCTGATGGCGCCGGCGTACGCGATGGCGCGCATGCTCCAGCGTGAAGGCCTCAGCCTCCAGGACTTCGACTACTACGAGATCCACGAGGCATTCGCCTCGCAGGTGCTGTCGACGTTGAAGGCCTGGGAGGACCCGGTGTTCTGCAAGGAGCGCCTCGGGCTCGACGCCCCGCTGGGTTCCATCGACCGCGCCAAGCTGAACGTCAACGGCTCATCGCTGGCCGCTGGTCACCCCTTCGCCGCCACCGGCGGTCGGATCGTCCCGGTGCTCTCCAAGCTCCTGGCCGGCAGCAAGGGCGGCACCGGTCGCGGCGTGATCTCCATCTGCGCCGCCGGCGGCCAGGGTGTCGTTGCGATCCTTGAGCGGGCGTAGTCGGTCCTGGGGCCGAGTGAGTTTC
>JBFIDC010000031.1:0-17373 GCA_041581495.1 Nocardioides sp.
GTCTCGGTGGCGTGCTCGAGTTCGGCACGACGTTGGGCTTGGCCGACCGGGGTCAGATAGTCGCCATAGATCTGGCTGAGCACCTCGTCGACCTCGCCCGGGACCGGCAACGCGGCCGCGCCGATGGGCAAGGTCGTGCTCCGCGCGAACCACGCGGGCTCGAAGACCTCGCGGCCACCATAGGAGCCGCACGAGTTCGCCAGGAGGCCCGAGCGGCCTGAACCGGTCGCCTGGAGTCGTCGGAAGACGCGCAGAAGCACCCGGTCGGGCACGGGGCTGGCCACGAGTCGCAACAGGCGGGTCAGGATCCGCTTGCCGCGCGAGTAGTGGGCTCGGACGTCGGTGCGGGCGCGCTTGACGAAGAAGACCTGGCCGAGCAGGTGCATGAACTGGACATAGAGCGTCGCCAGGCGACGCGAGCGCGGCGCCGGGTCCAACGGGAAGACGTCGACACGCACGAAGACGTGGTGGATCGAGGTGAAGACCAACCGCGGGAAGAGGTACTCGTAGTCGTCGTGGGTCTCGGCGGTCAGCAGTTCGTAGTCGGGGCCGAGCAGTGGGACGGCACGGTTCAAGAACGCGTCGTACTGGTCGTGGGGCAGCCAGACATCGGCGTCGACGTCCCACGGGATCAGGTCGCCGTCTCTGGCCGCGCCGATCGCGGTGCCGTAGGCCAGGTAGTAGCGGATCTCGGCCGCGGTGGCCACCCGATCCAACTCGACCAGCAGGTCGCGAACCTTGTCCTGGATCGCAGCCACACCCGCCTGATCCACCCGCCGCATCTCGCTCATGGGACCGCCACCCGGTGCGCCTGGAGGTAGAGCGCCATCGCGAGGAGCGCATTCACCGCCGCAACGAAGGCGGCCGCGAGGACGGCGCCGCCCAGGTTCGCGCCCACGGCCGCAGCGAGGATCTGGAGTGCGGCAAACCCGAGCGTGATGTAGCCGGCGATGCGCGCCGAGGCCGTCGAGTGCCCCTGCACCATGAAGCCGATCATCGTCCCGGCACCGGAGAAGACGGCGGTCAGACAAGCCACCCGCATGACGTCGATCGAGGCCTCGTAGGGGTCGCCCAAGATCACCGGGAGCAGCGGGGCCGCGAGGGCCACGCTTGCAGCGATCAGCGCGACCGGCGCCAGTCCTGCGGTGAGGCCGAGCCGGAGGTGTCGTCGGGTGAGCCCACCCCGGGCCACCCGCGGGAAGAGCGAGGAGGCTGCGGCGACGGTCACCAGGTTCATCGGGGCCACCAGCCGAGCCGGGAACGCGTAGGCGCCCGAGATCACGTCACTGACCGCGTGAACAGCTGCCACGTCGAAGTCACGCAGTTGCTGGCCGACCAGGCCCCACCAGTAGCCGAGGTCGAACGGGATCCGGGTGCGCAGGGTGCCGCGCGACGGCCAGATCCTGCGGGCCCATTGTTCCGCCCCGGGGTAGCCCCAGAGATAGGAGAGCACCGAGCCGGCCGCCATGCCCAGTGTCCAGGCCGGCACCATCCACCGGTCGAGGACCAACGCGGCGATCAGCAAGACCACCACCGGCAGCCGCCGAGTCAGATAGGAGCCGACCAGGTTGCGGGTGTGACCGTCGACAACGGAGATGCCGTTCCACACCTGGGTGGTCTGCTCCACGAGCAGCCAGAACGCCGCCGGCAGCAACGCGAGAGCGAAGACGCTGTCGGTCATTGCATAGGTCACCAGGCACAGCACGATCCACGCGACCGCGCTGGCATAGCTGAAGGCCAGCCTCAGCGAGAACAACGAGGCAAGCATGGGGTCGTCGCGATCGCGGCTGCGCCTGACCTCGATCTGGCGAAGCAGGCCGAAACCGTTGACGGCGACGGTGACCTGCAACATCACGTTGACGGTGATGGTCGCGGCGAACCAGCCGGGAGCGAGACCACGGGCGAGCAGGACCAGGGTCAGGATCTGGAGAAGGGCCGAGGTGCCCCTGGCGACCAGCGACCAGGCGACCTGGTGGCCGAAAGACCCCTTGGGTGATGCCTGAGCCGCCTCCGGGTCCGGGCCGATCTTCCAATGCCGACCTTGCAGGGTGACCTCGAGTCCGCCTCTGATGTGCACAGGCTGCCGGTCACTCTCGGGCGGGGGTGTGGCGTAGGAGGCTCCGTAGAGTTCGGTGAGCACGTCGTGGGTCCGCCCCGGCGCCGGGTAGCTCCGGCCCGCGAACTCGACGCTCCCTGCCGGGAGATACCAGTCGCGGTCGAAGGTCATCCGACGGCCACGAGCCGTCGAGTAGTTCACGGCGACGAACTGACCCGATTCCCTGCGTTTGGGCAGCCGGATCAGCCATTCGCGCAGGGATCGCCACTTGTGGATCGACAGCACTCGAGACAAGACGACGCCCACCAGTTCCGCAGACCTGCGGGCCGGGCCGATCTCTGACTCACCGAGGACATCGCCGATCGAGGTGTAGCGCGCCACCGCGGCCTTCTCCAAGCCGTGTGCGGTCAACGACCAGGCACGACGCAGTCGCGGGTGCCGGGGGCCTTCGTCGAGGATGAAGATGTCCAGCGGGATGTGCTTGGTCTCGATCGGTTCCACCGAGCGGTGCCGACCGACGTGGATTCGCTGACTGTCGAGATAGAGCAAGCGTGGGATGACGGTGATGTGGTTCTCACGGGCCTCCGGGGCGCTGAACGCCACGTTGGCGGGCAGATGATCTCCGATCACCGGCGCCAGTCGCTCGTAGTCCTCGCGGAACATGATCACGTCGACGTCGTCGTCCCAGGGGATCCAGTCGCCGGAGCGCACCGCCCCCAGCAGGGTGCCGGAGGTCAAGTAGTAGGGGATCCCGGTTGCCGTGCACGCCTTGTCGAAGGTCTCGAGCAGGTGGTTGCCGACCGCGTGCGTGGCCTCGAGGTAGTCCTCGATGACATCGTGTTCGAACCTCATCACGATGTCTGCCCCTCGTCGTTGCGGCCGTAGGCCTCCTGCAACGCAGCGCGCTGGCGGGCCGGGGTGCAGTCGGCGAAATAGCCGTCCCACAGCGTCAGGTTGGTCTTGGCCCGGGTCTCATCGGCCACCAGATCGGCGACCCGGTCGGCGAGGGCCTCGGCGTCGGCCCCCAGGCATTCGGCCGGTGCATCGGCGATCGCCGGGCTCAGGAGCGCGACCTGAGGCAGACCCAGGGCGTGGGCCTCGATCATGGTCATCGGCGCACCGTCCCAGCGGGCCGTGTGGACATAGAGCGCGCTGGTGCTCAGCAGATCCAGCGCGGTCGAGCGAGGCAGCCACCCGGTCACCTCGATGCCGACCCGGGTGAGGGCGTCGACCAACGCCGGGTCTCCCCCGCCGATCCACCGGGCCCGGACGGGCTGCTCGACCCGGGTGGCCAGCAGGCCCACGAGGTCGCGGAAGACGCCGGGGTCGCGCTGGGCGGTCAGTCGGCCCATCGCGGTGATCACGGGCGGACCCTGCTGCGGCTGTCGACTCTGCGCGCCCGGGGTCACCACGGTGACGTTCGGGACCACCACGTGCCGCGCCCGGGGGGCGAACCGGGCACCGAGGTGGGCCTCACGGCCCGAGCAGGCGGCCACCACGTCGGTGTTGAGACCGAGAAGACGCTCGGCCAGGGCATAGCCGCGACGGGCCGGCCCCCCGAGGTCCTGACGTTCGGTGGCATAGCAGTGCGGGGTGTGCACCAGCAGGGCGCCGCGGCCCCGGGTCGCGCGCTTGCGCACCGCCAGGCGGGCGAAGGCGCCACCGAAACTCGAGTGTGCGTGCACGACGTCCGGTTGCAGGCTCTTGATGCACGAGCGCACCGAGCGCACCGCCCACAGCACGCCGGGGTTCATCTCGGTGACCGACGCGAACCGGGCCAACTCCCCGTCGTCGGCATGGTCGTCGTCGTCGCGCAGTCGACGGATGAGGTGGTGCTCGAGATCAGGAGTCGCGAGGACGTACTGACCCACGGCACTGGCGGTCCCGGCTCCGTAGGACTCGACGACGTGCAGCACACGCACCGTCAGGGCCTCCGACGCCGTCCCCGACCCGGCGTGCGTGGCTTGTACTCGCCATAGGCGTAGCCCAACGCGGAGTCACTCGTGGGGACCAGGTTCATCACCACGCCCAGCGTGTTGGCGTCGACCTGCTGCAGGCGACTGCGGGCGGTGCGCCACTGGTCCTTGGTGGTGCGACCGTGCCTGAGCACCACCAGGGCGCCGTCGGCACGGGTGGCCAGCACTGCCGCATCGGTGACGGGGAGCAGCGGCGGCGAGTCGATGATGACCATGTCGTAGCGGCCCCTGAACTCATCGAGCAGCTTCTCCATCGCCTCGGACTGCAGCAGCTCCGCGGCGTTCGGCGGCGCGGTGCCGCTGGTGAGCACATCGAGACCGCCCGGCGTGTGCTGCTGGATGGCCTCGTCGAGCTTGACCCGGCCGAGCAGAACGGTGGTGACCCCGACATCGGGGACCAGGCCGAGCAGCGAGGCCACCCGCGGTCGGCGCAGGTCGCCGTCGACGAGCAGGGTCCGCACGTTGGCGCTGGCCATCGACAGGGCCAGGTTGACCGCGATCGAGGTCTTGCCGTCGCCTTGGACCGGCGAGGTGACCACGAGGAGTTTGGTCGGGTGGTCGACGTCGAGGAAGGAGATGTTGGTCCGGAGCATCCGGAACGACTCCACTCGTGGCGCCGAAGTCGGCAGATCCCCGACGAGCATTCCCTGGCTGCGACTCGACTCGATGACGAACGCCCCCAGCAGCGGGGGTTCGTTGGGGGCGAGGTCGGCGATCTCGTTGATGCTGTTGTCGAGGACCTCGCGCAGCAGGGCCAGGCCGATCGCGAGCACGATCCCGAACATCAGGGCCAGGGTCAGGTTGAGCATCGGCTTGGGGAAGACCGGGGCCAGCGGTTCGGTGGCCGGGTCGATGATGGTGACCTTGACCGGGGTGCTCGAGGTGCCCGCCGGCGTCTCGATGGTGGCCGCGGTGGTGACGAGCTTCTCGGCGAAGGTCTGTCCCAGCAACTGGGCGTCGTCGGGGTCGGTGCCGGTGGCGTGGATCTCGAGGACCGGCGTCTCCCCCACCGCGTTGGCGCTGACCTTCTTCTCGATGGACTCCAACGAATCGGTCAACCCGAGTTCGTCGCGGACCTGCTCACCGAGCAGTGCGCTGTCGACGATCTGCACATAGGCCGCGACCCGCTGCTCCGACAAGAGCCCACCGGCGTAGGCCTGCGTCGTCTCGGCCTGGGCCGAGGAGACGTAGAGCCGCGCCGTGGACTCATAGACGGGAGTGATGAAATAGGTGGCGAGCGCGGCGAGGCCGACCGAGAGCAGCACGACAAAAAACATCAGCCGAACCCGCTTGCGCATGGTGTCGAGGAACGTGCGGATCTGCACGAGGTCCCTCCCCCTGACTATCTAAGACGAATGTGGTGCTGTTGAGGCTGATGGTGCTGATGGTTCAGCCGAACCAGGGTAGGCAGCCTAGGCCGCTCCCGTCCCGAGGACGGACAATCCCGCCCCCAAGCCAGCGATGAGGTCTCTCATTCCTGCCCCCGAGCCGAGTCGAGATCACGACGCACGTCGACCACATGGCCGGTGACCGAGGACGCCAGGACGTCGAGCGCCTGGGCGGCCACCGCATGTGCGGTCAGCAGGGTCCCGGGCGGCTCCTCGCCGAAGGCCTGCACCCGCATCGGAGTCGCCGTGCGCTCAGGGTTGAGGCAGTTGACGCGCACACCTTCTTCGGCCCATTCGTCGGCCAGGGCCTGGGTCAGGTTCACCACCGCGGCCTTCGCCGAGGAATACAAGGCGTAGCCCGCGCGGCCCCGGGTGTAGGACGAGGAGGTGAACAGCAGCAGCGACCCGCGGGTCTCGACCAGGTGCGGGAAGAACTCCTGGGCGATGAAGACCGGCGCGAGGTAGTTGATCTCGGTGGAGTTGACCACAGTCTCCTCGGTCGCATCGACCAGGCTGCCCTGGGGAAGCACCCCGGCGGTGACCACCACGAAGTCGACCTGGCCGCTCTTGGCCATCACCTCTTCGGCGGCGCGAGCCACATCCTCACGCCGCTCCACGTGGGTGTCGGTGCTGGTGCGGCTGAAGGTCATCACGTTCGCGCCGTAGTCCGCGGCCAAGGTCGCGATATCCCGACCGATGCCGTAGGAGCCACCGAAGACCACCATCGTCTTGCCGGTGAACGCCCGCCGATAGTCCTCGTCCTGCATCGCCTTCGGCGCGTCGAAGGACCGGAGTTGGAAGAGTTTGTCGGCCAGATAGACGTCGATCGGCTCGGTGACCTTCATGTTGCGCTCGTGACCCGGGACCACCGCGATGGGCACCTCGGGCAGATAGCGCAGCACGACGGTGCAGTCGTCGGTCGCGGCGAAGTCGGGGTCTCGGCCGGCGAGTTGGTAGGCGGCCCGCAAGGTGGAGAGGCGGAACGACTGCGGGGTCTGCCCGCGGCGCAGCTCGTCGCGGCGCAACACGTCGTCGATCAGATCCGGCGACTTCACGCGAATGATGGTGTCGGCGGACCCGATCACGGTGTCCACGGCGTCGAAGTCACGCAGGGCCAGCACGTTGGCCTCGATGATGTCCTGGGAGAGCAGGGGACGGACCGCGTCGTGCAGCAGCACGAAGCAGTCCTCCTCACCGAGCGCGTCCAGGGCCGCGCGGGTGGTGTCGTTGCGGGTGCCCGATCCCTCGAGGATCCGGGTGACCTTGTCATAGCCGCCGTCGCGAACGATCGCGCGAACCGGGTCGAGGTGGCCCGGGGTCATCATCACGAGGATCTCGTCGATGTGCGGCGACTCGTGGAGCGCGGCGATGGTGTGCTCGATGATCGGCTTGCCGGCGATCTTGATGAGTTGTTTGGGGACGTCAAGGCCGACGCGGGTGCCGGTGCCACCTGCCAGCACCACGGCTACACAACGCATACGACCTCCTCCGACCCTTAGACGTGCCACTAGACGTGCCACGCGAGGCTAACGGTCGAACACGCCTCCCCGCGGGCGAATGAGACAAGCCCGGCTGTGACGCTTGGCATATGCCTCACATCACAGCCGGGCCGCGACTCACAGACTGACCGTCACCTCGGCGACGGTGCCGACGGCTGCCTTGACCGCACGATCGACCGGATCGGCCTTGGGCGCCAGCGTCCGCAAGGTCCAATCCCCGTCGCCGGCGAAGAACCGGAAGTGGCCCGAGGCGGAGGTCGGCACCTCTGCGGTGAACTCGCCGGTGCGGTCGAGCAGTCGCACGTAGGCGTTGGCGACCGGCTCACCGCCGCGGATCACCTGGCCCTGGATGATGGCTTCCTTCTTGACGTCGATCCCGTCGAGGGACAGGCCGCCCTCAGTTGCCCCGCACATCAGGCGTCCGCCTGGCCGGCGTCGTCACCGAGGGCCACAGGAACGCCGACGAGCGAGCCGTACTCGGTCCACGAGCCGTCGTAGTTCTTGACGTTCTCTTCGCCCAGCAGTTCCTTGAGCACGAACCAGGTGTGGCTGGAACGCTCGCCGATGCGGCAGTAGGCGATGGTGTCCTTGCTCCAGTCGACGCCGGCCTCGGTGTAGAGCGCCTTGAGGTCCTCATCGGACTTGAAGGTGCCGTCGTCGTTGGCCGCCTTGCTCCAGGGGACGTTGGCCGCGGTCGGGATGTGGCCGGCGCGCTGGGCCTGCTCCTGCGGGAGGTGGGCCGGGGCGAGCAGGCGGCCGGCGTACTCGTCGGGGCTACGCACGTCGACGAGGTTCTGGGTGCCGATGGCGGCCACGACTTCGTCGCGGAACGCGCGGATGCTGGAGTCCTGCTCCTGGGCGACATAGGTGGTCGCCGCGCGCTCGGGCAGTTCGTCGGTCAGCTCGCGGGAGTCGAGTTCCCACTTCTTGCGGCCGCCGTCGAGCAGCTTGACGTCCTGGTGGCCGTACAGCTTGAAGTACCAGTAGGCGTAGGCCGCGAACCAGTTGTTGTTGCCGCCATAGAGCACCACCGTGTGGTCGTTGCCGACCCCGCGCGAGGACAGCAGGGCTTCGAACTGCGCCTTGTTGACGAAGTCGCGGCGGACCTGGTCCTGCAGGTCGGTGGTCCAGTCGAGCTTGATGGCGCCCTTGATGTGGCCCTTGTCGTAGGCCGTGGTGTCTTCGTCGACCTCGATCAGGACGATGTTGGCGTCATCGAGGTTGTCCTCCACCCACTGGGCGGAGACGAGGGAGTTCTCGCGGGTCATGGTGGTGCTCGCTTTCTTGGGGTCTGGCTCGGGTTGGTTGGGTTGGGCTGGTTGTTTGGGCTGGTTGGTTGGACTCAGTGGTCTCGACGACGCTCGCTGGCGCTCGCTGCTCGACCACCTAGCTGGCCTCTTGGCTGGTCGAGCAGGGCGAGGCACGAGCCCGTTGTCGAGACCCCACCTGGCTGTGGTCTCGACAACGCTCGCAGGCGCGGTGGGCTGGTCGAGCAGGGCGAGGAACGAGCCCGTCGTCGAGACCCCTGCGGGTCAGGCGGAGACGCGCTTGATGAGCAGGTACATCTCGCAGCCGAGGCAGAAGCGGAACGCGGCGTTGAGGACTGCGGCCACCAGGGCGAAGCCGAGGGCGACCTGGGCGAGGATCGTGGCGCCGGCGAGGAAGCCGAGGACCGCGACCGAGGCGAAGACCAGGCCCACGGCCTGGGCGAACCGCGGCGGAGCCGGGTCCTCGAGTTCGGTGGGCGCCGACAGGCGCGGGCGGACGAAGGTCCGGAACAGCAACGAGCCGGGCGTGCTCTGCACGCCCCGGGTCGCGCCGATGGCGAACAACGCAGCCTGGACCGCGGCCAGGGCCAGCGCCACGGGGGGCGAGGCGAGCAGCGCGACGGCGAGCGTGACTGCCGTCAGGGTGGCCACGAACTGGGGACCGCGTGGGTCGATGCCGGCCACGGGAGTGGCGGCGGCCGCTATCGGATCGGCCGCTATCGGATCGGCGGGGGTCGGGTTGGCCGTGATGAACGGCGTGGAGGTCTGGACGGACATGATGCTCCTGCTGGACGCGAAGGGATGGGCGACCACGGGCGCGCAGAAACGCGCCGTGACATCGCAGCCGGCCGGTGGTCTCAGGCAGGGGCTGCGGTCAGCAGGCGCGACACAGTGACGAGCACATGCGGCAGTTGTCCACCGCGCGGCGTCGAGTCAGCAATGTCGTTGGCACGTCGACCAGAGTAGAGGGGACCTTCCGAACCCACACCCGAAGTCTCAACCCATGAGACAGGTGTTCATATCGTGGACATGCCAGACTCCCGCCCATGCGTCGGGCACTCGTCACAGGCATCGGTGGACAGGACGGCTTCTTGCTGGGCCGCGAACTGCTCGCCCACGGGCGGCATGTGGTGGGCACCGTCCGCCCCGGCACCGGCTTCCGCAGCGACATCACCACCTACCTCGGCGGCGTCGAGGGTCTCGACGTGGTCGAACTCGACCTGCGCGACGGCGTCGGAGTGGCGCACCTGCTCGACAAGTACAACTTCGACGAGATCTACAACCTCGCCTCGTTCAGCTCGGTCGGCCTGAGTTGGCAGAACGCCGAACTGGTCTCGGAGATCAACGGGATGGCCGTGCTGCGCCTGCTCGAGGCGCTGCGGCTCTATCAGGACCGCAACGGCCGGGCACCGCGGTTCTATCAAGCCTCGACCTCGGAGATCTTCGGCCTCGCCGAGGAGCAACCCCAGACCGAGCACACCCCGCACCACCCCCGCAGCCCCTACGCGGTCGCCAAGAGCTTCGCTCACCACCTGACCGTCAACTATCGCGAGAGCTACGGCCTGTTCGCCTGCAGCGGGATCCTCTACAACCACGAGAGCCCCGTGCGCGGCGCCGGCTTCGTGACCCGCAAGATCACGCGCGCCGTCGCCGAGATCGCTCTGGGCCGACGCGAGGAACTGACGCTGGGCAATCTCGACATCCGCCGCGACTGGGGTCACGCGGCCGAGTACGTCGGGTCGATGCGGCTGATGCTGGAGGCCGACGACCCGGCCGACTACATCGTGGCCACCGGCGTCGCCCACAGCCTCGAGGAGTTCATCAACGTCGCCTTCGACGTGGCCGGTCTCGGCGATCCGGGTCAGTACGTGCGACAGAACCCCGACCTGATGCGCCCCGCCGACGTCATGGAGTTGCGCGGCGATGCGACCAAGGCGCGCGAGCAACTCGGCTGGGTGCCCCAGCGCGGCTTCCGCGAGATCATCGAAGAGATGGTCCGCGTCGACATGCGTCGGATCGAGACGGGCGTCGAGGACCACCGGGACTACCTGCCCGCGCTCTGAGGCGACTCCGCCGGATCGAGCGCGGCGCTCAGAGGGAAGCCAGAGCCTCGAGGACCTGCTCGCGCTTGGGTGCCCCCGAAGCGCGCACCACCTCGTGGCCGGCAGCGTTGAGGATCAGGGTCGTCGGCGTGCGCATGATCCCGAGGCGACGCACCAGATCGAGGTGTCCCTCGGCGTCCACTTCGATGTGAGTCACCCCGTCGTCGCGGGACGCGACGTCGGCCAGGATCTGCCGGGTCGTGCGACACGGCGCACAGAACGCGGAACTGAACTGCAGCAGCGTGGCGCGCGCTCCGAGGCGATCGGCCCACTCGGTGCCCTCGAGGATCGACCCGTCCTCGGGTTCGCCGGTCGGCGCCTCGACCGCCGCGCGGACCCGATGGGTTCCCCTGAAGCGGCCATCGACGGCGGCGCGGTAGAGACCGAACGCCACCGCCAGGACGAGGGCGATGAGAACAACCCAAGTGCCAGAGGTCATGGTTGCTCAACCAGGGCCGAGGGTGAGAGATTCCCCGGTCGCAGTGGCCTCAGCGAGCGCCGCGGCCGGTGAGGACGACGGCGACCGTGCGGAACAGCAACCGCACGTCGAGTCCCGGGCTCCACCGGCGGACGTAGCCCACATCGAGGGCGAGCGCCTCGTCAGCGGACAGATCGCTGCGGCCCGAGACCTGCCACAGCCCGGTGATGCCGGGCCGGACCAGCAGTCGGCGCCAATGACCGACCGCGTAGGTCTCGGTCTCCGCAGGCGTCTGCGGGCGCGGGCCGACCAGACTCATGTCACCGCGGACGACGTTCCACAGTTGGGGCAGTTCATCGATCGAGGTGCGGCGCAAGATGGCACCGAGCCGGGTGATCCGGGGATCGCGTTCGAGCTTGACGTAGGCGCCCATGTCGCCGCCTTCGGCCATCACCAGGGCCGCGAGTTCGGCCTCGGCGCCCAGGCGCATGGTGCGGAACTTCAGGATCGAGAAGAACCGGCCGTACTGGCCCACGCGCACCTGCCGGAACAGCACCGGGCCCGGGTTGTCGAGATAGATCGCTGCCGCCACGACCAGCAGGACCGGCAGCAGCAGAATCACTGCCACCAGGGCAATACTGCGTTCCAGAGCGATCAGGCCGAACCGGACGATCGGATACCGATGGGTCACCGGCGCGGTGGGGCCAGCCTCGAGCGCCAGGCTCATCCCGCGAGACCCATGGCGCGCGCGCCGAGGTCCTGGCCGGCACTGGGGCCGCCGTTGAGGTTGGCGCTCAAGCCGCCACCGACCACCGACCCGACCGCCGCGACGGGAGCATCCAACACATCGGGAGACTCGACCTCGACTGAGGGAAGGGACGTACCGGGGGGATCCACGACCACCGTGACCGAGCCGGCGTCGCTGACGCCCACGGAGACGGGAGAGCCGGAGCCGCTCGACCCGGGTCCGCCGGAGCCGCCAGAGCCACCAGAGCCACCGGGGCCGGGGTTCTGACCGCCGCTCGGCGGCGTCGGCGCAGCACTGCCGCCGGTCGGGGTGGCCACGGGGGTCGGATCAACCGCGACAGCGGTCGGACCCTTGCCACCCTTCGAGCCGTCCGCCGCACTGTCAGGTGCACCCGACCCTGCGGCCAGGGCGCCCTCGACGATCCGCGGCGAGGTCAGCACGATCTTGGTGGTGCCCACCGGAAGTCGGTCGAGCTGATAGGGAGCAGCGACTGCCTGCACCGCCGCGAGTTCGGTGTCCGGTTGCACCGACCCGGGGTCGGAGACACCCACGGAGACGACGCTGGCGATGGCCGTGGCCGCGGCACCGACGGTGACCAGACCGATGAGCGGTCGCACCGCGCGGCGCGACAACTCGAAGTCGGCTCGCGGGCGGGAGACCAGGCGCGCCGGTGCGATGAAGGGACGGGCCGAGAGGTAGGCGCCGGCGTACTGCCCCAGCACGCGCGCGGCGAGGGCCTCGCGGAGAGTGTGCTCGAGACGCAGCACGTCGCGCAGCATGGGGAGGCAGTGATCGCAGTGCCGGGCGTGCTCGCGCAGCGCCCGGGTGAAACGGACACCCAGGCTCGGGCTGACATCACTGATGAGGTGCTCGTGGATCTCCTGGCAGGCCGGCTTGGCACCAGGAACGTAGGCGTGGGCGACCCGACGGGTCATCGAGGCGCGTGCCGTCACGGTGGCCCGAGCGGCGGACTCCTCGTCCAGACCGAGAATGCGTGACAACGACTCGACGCTGTCGCCCTCGACGCAGCGGTGCCACACGGCCGCCTGCCACGACGGCGAGAGGCTGAGGAACGCTGCCCAGATCTCGTCGTCCTGCTCGTTGAGCGGCAACGACGTCCCGGCGATCTGAGAGAGCCAAGCGATGCGGAACGGCACGAACTGGGCGGTGGCCGACGACATGCGCTCGAAGACGGCGGTGAAGGCCGCGCCGGCCTCGGAGTCTGGGACGAAGCCGGCGGCCAAGCGGGCAGCAGACCCGTGCCGCTCGGCGAGGACCTCGCGCGCACCGGGCTCGTAGCGCCATGCGGCTTGGGTCACCGCGACATCACTCGCCCAGGGCAGATCCCCGTCAGCGGTGACGCGGTGCATCTCAGACAACGACATTCTTCTCCCTCCTCGGGCGACGCAGTGTCGGCCGAACTCGCGGCGGGCATCCCTGAGCCGTCCGCGCACCAACAGCAACGTAAAGGGGGAGCAACAGTTACGGATGAGTGAATGCGGTCTAGACGGCAGGGAAATGACGCTCCTGCGCCGTTCGAGGTGATGTTCGAGGTGATGTTCGAGGTGATTAGCCGCCCGCAAAGGGTGGCAGGAACTCCACCGTGGCACCCGGCTCGACCAGCAGTTCCTCGGGCGGCTGAGTTCCGGCCGGGGCCTCACCGATCAGGGTCGAGCAGGCACCGAGCACCCGTTCGAGAGTCCCGTCGGGGTGCAGGTCCGCGGATCTGCGCATCACCTCGGCCAGGCTCACCGGACCGGCAACATGGAGGACATCTTCGGCCGTCCCGGCCGCCGCTTTTGCTGCGGCCCAGTAACGAACTCGAATGATCTGCGTCTCACCCACGGGTTGGATCCTTCAAATGGTTCGGTCGGGTTAACTAGACTAGGCGGCCTACCTCCCGAAGCCCGGCGCAGTGCTTCGGCCCCGCTCCAGCCACTGGAGGACCCCGATGAGCACAGTCTTGATGCTCACCAGCGCGCTTCAGCCCTCAGCCGAGGTCTTGCCCTCGCTCGCCCTGCTCGGCCACACCGTCAAGGTGTTGCCCGCCGAGGGCAGCGCCCTGCTCGAAGCACCCGAGGTCGACCTGCTCCTCGTCGACGGGCGCAAGGATCTCGCCCAATCGCGCGATCTGTGCCGACTCATCCGCACCACCGGGACCGACGTTCCGGTGCTGCTCCTGGTGACCGAGGGCGGCCTCGCCGCCGTTGCTCACGACTGGGGCATGGACGACGTGGTGCTGCACACCTGCGGGCCGGCCGAACTCGATGCACGCATCAAGCTCGCCATCAGTCGGCTCGCGGCCGAACGCGAGTCCACCGACCCGGATGCCCACGTCATCCGCTCCGGCGAGGTCGTCGTCGACGACGCCACCTACACCGCCAAGATCAGCGGGCGGACCCTCGACCTGACCTTCAAGGAGTTCGAACTCCTGAAGTACCTCGCCCAGCACCCCGGCCGGGTCTTCAGCCGCCAGCAACTCCTCCAAGAGGTCTGGGGCTACGACTACTTCGGCGGCACTCGCACCGTCGATGTCCACGTGCGGCGCCTGCGCGCCAAGCTCGGCCCCGAGAACGAGACCCTGATCGGCACCGTGCGCAACGTCGGCTACCGGTTCGTCATCCCGACCAAGGACAAGTCCGAGGGTCGTGGGGCCGCAGACTCCGGCTCGGACGAGTCCGACGCGAGGTCCACCGACTCGGCCGCGGCAGACGCCAACGCCTGAACCGCACGCGGCCTGGAACCCTCAGGCGCTCAGCAGGCTGAGGGCACCGTCGAGATCGTGCTGACCGGCTCGACTCCGGGCGTCACCGCGAAGTCGATGTCTCCGGTCTGGCCGGGACCCGAGACCACGGTCCACCCGAGATCGACGCTCTCTTGCGGTCCGACCTGGATGTAGGACGTGAGCACGTCCCGGCCGTCGAGTTCCACGATCGGCAACCGCTTCTGAGCCTGGCCGTCGATGGTGTACTCCTCGATCGATCCACCGGCCGGCGCATACATCCGGACCGCGACGATCTGAGAGCCGGGGTCGATTCCATAGAAGCCGCCGCCGGTCACATAGGGCGGGAGCGAGGTGGCCGCGTCGGCGGGGGCGATCGAACTCACCACGGCGCTCGCCTGGATCCGCTGCGCATCACCGCTGCACGAGGTCTCCTCGATCACGGCGGGCATCCGCAGGTAGTAGGACATCTTGGACCCGGTGTTGTCGTTGAGATAGATCCCGACTTGCGGGCGGGCCGGGTCCGAAGGCATCAGGTCGCCGGCGACCGGCGTTCCCGCCAGCACTGCCTGCTCGTTCGGGGCGAAGCTGTGGACCAGCACCCGATGCTCACGAGCGCCGCGAGCCATGTTCTCCAGCAGGCCCCGGGGGTCCCCGCCGCCGTTGGTCACGCTGGTGAAGACGCTGCGGGCGACGTCGGCGAAGAAGTCGTCTTGGATCTCGGGGTCGCTCTCGCGCAGATAGACCTCACTGAGCAGTTCTTGGACCGCGTTTGCGCTGGTCAGGGTGCGGCCCTCGACGTCGACGGGGCCCATGGCGTCGAGAAGGTAGGACATGGCGACGGGGTCCACGGCGATCACACCGTCGATCCGGTCGCCATAGACCTGCTGCCAGCGGGCCTGCATCAGGGCCGCGGCTCGCGGGAAGTCGGGGGTGAAGTTCGCATCGAGAAAGTAGGTGCCCAACTGCGGGCCATAGACCTCGCGCTCGCCCGGGGTCAGCGGCAGCGCCGGGCGCTCGGCCTCACCGAGCGAGGATCCGGTCACCTGCTCGGTCATGCTGAGCTTGCCCTCGTCGGTCTGGAGAATGCTGACCGCACCCGGCAGTCCGCCGGTGGCGCGCACCTCGGCGTTGTTCTGGAAGACCAGCAAGTAGGTGCGCGGGCCGTCGGCGCCGAGCATGCTCGGCATCACCTGCAGCGCGGTGTCGGCGCTGGCCAGGGCGCTGGCCGCGTCGGAGACCCGCGTGGCCAACTCTTCGAACTTCGGACGCAGCGGCCAGAGGTATCCAGTGGGGTCGGCCGCCGAGAGCCGCGCGTCGGCGGCAGTGAAGATCTCGCTCGCCTCGGCAACCGGAGCCTGGAGGTCGATCAGGGTCTTGATCGGCAACCTGCCCTCGCTGGGCGCCAGCGCATCCAGGTCGCTGGCCTGATCGACCAGCGGCGCGATGCCCGAATCGGCGAGCGACTTGACGACCTCGGCGACCAACCGCACGCCTTCGGCGTCATCGCCGAAGACCGGGAAGTAGGTCAGGACCGACCAGGTGCGACTGCCGGTGCGCTCGGTGGCGGCGGCGATGTCGGCCTGCATCGCCTCCAGGGCGATCCCGGCCTGGCGCTGGTCACCGCTGCGCAACGCCGCTTGCAGGACGTTGGCGTCGTCGACCGCGGCGCCGAGTTCGGAGTTGAGTTCCTTGGCCTGGTAGCCACTCCAGACACCGAAGGCCAGCAGCGCCGTGGGCAGTCCGAAGAATGCGGTCCAGAGGAGGCGCCGTGTCCAGCCATGCAACGTCACGGCGCGAAACCTAACTCAGTGGTCGCGAGCACTCACACTCGCGGCCCTCCGAGCGAGATCAGCGGACTTTGAAGGTGCGCGTCTTGGCGCAGTTCTTGAACACCGAACCGGACTTGGCGATGAACCGGACGTTGCCGACGTACTTGCCCTTGCCCTTGTTGGCCTTGGGCGGGGTGTACTTGACGAGCTTGCCCCGGTAGTTGGTGAGCGTCTTCTTGAAGACGACGCCCTTGCCCTTCTTGGTGACCTTGATGATGAACTTGCCCTTGGGCTTGACCTTGCTCGAGGGGACCTCGACCTGGGCGAGCACGCGGGTCTTCTTCGCCTTGCCGGAGTTGCGGTCGACCTTGACCCGGCAGTTGGTGGCGATGCTCCCTGGGTAGGGGTCGCTAGCCTGCGCGGTCTGGATGGTCGCGACCAGTCCGAAGCTCACCAAAGAGATGGTCAACAGCGACAGCAGAAGGTTCTTCATCAGTGGTGCCCCCGTAATGGCCCGACGAGTATTCGTTGAAGTCGGGAATAGGTAACCACAGATCCCGAGGTTTCACACTCGCAGAGCAGAACTTGATCAGACAAATCGAGGCTGTTCCACAGAGTTGACAATTGGGCTCAGCGCAACGGCCGCACGTGCAGACCGATCTCGGGGTCGACCACCAGTTCTTGTGTCGCCGGCATCGAGTCGACGCTCAACACCGCATCCACAGCGATGTTGCGCTTGAGCAGGGCGAGCGCGATCGGGCCGAGTTCGTGGTGTCGAGCACTCGAGCCGACGAAGCCGACCGCCTTGGCGCCCAAGAAGACCTCGGCGCCCTGGGGTGGGAGCCGGTTCTCGGTGCCGTCGAGGTGCAACAAGGTCAGACGCCGCGGCGGGCGACCGAGCGTGTGCACCCGGGCGACGGTCTCCTGCCCGCGGTAGCAGCCCTTGTCGAGATGGACCGCGCTGTTGATCCAGCCGACCTCGTTGGGGATGGTGCGGTGGTCGGTGTCGATGCCCAGCCGGGGTTCGCCGCGGGCGATGCGAAGCGCCTCGAAGGCCCACAGCCCCGCTGCCGGTCCCGCCGCGTCGGCGTAGGCCATCAGGCGATCACGCGGGATCAACTCATAGGGGTCCTCGACCCGGGCCGGGCGCCACGTCACCGCGAGTTGCTCGGAGACATCGCTGATCTCGACGCGGGTCATGAACTTCATCCGCTCCAGGAACTCCGCGAGCGCCGCGGCCTGCCCGGGCTCGGTGTGGAGGGTGAAGGCCGTGCCGTCGTCGACACCCCTGAAGGCGTGCTCCACATGACCCTGCGGGCTGAGGATCAGCGCCTGGGTCGGGGCGCCGGGGGCGAGTTCGCTCAGGTGCTGGGTGGTCAGGGAGTGCAACCACGTCAGCCGGTCGGGGCCCTCGAGACGCAGCA
>JBFIDC010000032.1:0-17320 GCA_041581495.1 Nocardioides sp.
ATCTCGAAGATGCTCACCGAGACAGATTACTTGGCCGGATCGCCAGCGAAGGATCCTCGTGGCACCGATGGGCCACCGATGGGCCACCGAGACTCAGCCGGCCCACACCGACTCGATGACCGCAGGACTCTGCTGCGCATTCTCTTCGATCAGGCCCCACGACGCCCACAGCCCGATCGGCCCCTCGACACCCGGGAACTCGACCACACTCACCGCGCCGGTCGGGTCGAGCACATAGAGGTCCAGCCCGTCACGAACGACCTCGAAGCTCACCGGCCCGTCCGTGGCCGGATAACTGCCCGCGGCGAGTTGCTGGCCCTCCTCGCCGACCACGTCCGCGGCGGAGAGGACCCACCCGGTCGGGAAGGCCTCGAGCCGGTAGCCGAACACCGGCTGCTTCTTGTCCCCGCCCACGGCATCGGTGTAGGACGCCTGCCGAGCCACGAACACGGCGCGGCCGGAACCGGCATCCGGGACGCCGGCAGCGAACCGAACTCGGAACCCGACCTTGCGCACGTCGTCCTTGAGTTTGACCTCGACGAACCCGCGGCCCTCGGCCCCCTCCGATGCCGCGCCGTGCGAGAGCCCCTCGAGGGTCACGCCGAGGCCGGCCTCATTGCCGTCGGAGTCGATGATCTTGGCGCCATCGGGGAGGTCGTCACCCCGGGTGAAGTCGACCCGGCGCTGGTCCTTGACCTTCGGCATCTCCAGGTCGGCCGACGCGCTCGTATCGCCATCGTCGGCATCACCAGCGCTCGACGAGGGCGCGGTGTCGTCCAGTGCCTGGTCGGTCAGGCTCGGCGCAGTGCGGCTGAAGGCGAGGACGCACAGCGCGGCCGCGGCCGCGCACAGCACCACCAGGCCCAACACCTGCCACCAAGACGCTCCAACTCCCCGCGTGCGCACGAGGCGACGCTACTGGACAGGCCCGGGGCATCGGTGAGCGACACCAAATGCCAAAGCCCCCGCAGCTCAGACCTGCGGGGGCATTGGGTGGGCACTCACCTCTGGGGTGCGGCCCGGTTGGATCAAGGCGCCAGATCGCTGGCGCCGGCAATCAGCTGGTGCTCTTGGCAGCCTTCTTGGCCGGAGCCTTCTTGGCAGCGGTCTTGGTCGCCGGAGCCTTCTTGGCCGGAGCCTTCTTGGCAGCGGTCTTCGTGGCGGCAGGCTTCGTGGCGGTCTTCGTGGCGGGGGCCTTCTTGGTCTCGCCGCGCAGCTTCGCAACCACGGTCTCGCCGCGGTTGGCCAGCTCGCCGTAGGTACCCACAGCGGTCTCGACGTTGCCGGTGACGAACTTGGTGGCGTCAGCCTGCAGCGCGGCCACGCGCTTCTCGATCAGGTCGCGACGAGCGGTGGTCTCCTTGGAGATCTCCTCGACGCGCGTGGCGAAGACGGTGGTGGCCTGGTCGCGCAGGGCCTTCGGCTCGAAGTCGAGGTCCGAGACGGACTTCACGGACTTCTGAACCTCGGTGAGGCGCTTCGCAGCGTCCTTCTGGACGTCGACGAAGAGGGTCTGCGCCTTCTTCTGAACGTCGACGACGTAGGTCTTCACGGTCTCGACGGCGAGGTCGGCGGCGCCGACTCCAGCGTGGAGGCCCTTGGCGGCCTCGGTCTTGAGACCATCGAAGTCAAGCTTTGCGATGTCGAACTTGGCCTTGGCCATGTCGATCTCCTTCTGTTGAGTGCGCCCGGCAGGTGCCGGCCACGGGGGTTTGTTGGCTGCGCTAGGTGAGGTCGGACTACTTCGGATCCGCGGACTCCTCGTCGGCGCCCGGCACGACTGCTGTCGCATCCGCGTCGAGGCCGGCGTTGAGGGCGAGGAACGAGGAGTAGACATCGAGCAGCGACTGCTTCTGGCGTTCGGTCAACCCGGTGTCGCCGAGGATCGCGAGCTCGACCGAGCCCCCGACCCCGTCCTCCGGGCTGATGATCCCGGCGCGGACATAGAGCGACTCCGCAGAGATCCGCAGCGCCTTGGCGATCTGGTTGAGCACCTCGGCCGAGGGCTTGCGCAGACCGCGCTCGATCTGGCTCAGGTAGGGGTTGGACACCCCGGCCTGGTCGGCCAACTGCCTCAGCGAGAGCCGCGCACCGAGGCGCTGCTCCTTGAGGTAGTCACCGAGTGACTCGAGGGTTTGGTTGACCCGTCCCCCGACTCGCTCGCCGACCGTCACTTTCGCCATACCCCCAGTGTGCTAACTGGAGTTAGCAAATGCAAACTCCGGGGCTGTGCCTCTGCTCACAGGGGATCCGGGTTTGGCGTGTAGAGATTAGGGATTCTGGCTCTTGGTCGCCTTGAGCCGAGTGCTAACTGGCGGTCGCCACCAGACCAGCCCAGCCAATCCGACCCCGACCAGTCCGACCAGGTCGGTCGCGACGAGGCCGTGCTCACCGCCGAACGAGATCAGCACCGGACCCTCGAGTGGCTTGTTGACCAGCAGCCACCAGAGCGAGAACACGGCCAGCGCCACGGCGCCGGGTCGTCCCCAACGACCGGCGGCCACAGCGGCGACGATGGCAGCCACCAAGATCGCGGCAGCGAGCATCAGAACGCCGCCCGCACGACGCCCACCGGTTCGCCGCCACCGAGCAGCACCGAGACGCCGGTGGCGTGCACCGCGTCGGTGTCCACTCCCGGTTCGACGTCGATGCCCGAACGCCGCAGCGCCTCGGCCATCACCACCGGGCGCGCCCGGGCCGCACCGTCGTCGGTCTTCAGCGCGAACGCGCGGCCATCGGGGAGCGCCACCGCATAGCAGGACTCCGCCCCCGCCTTGCCGATCGCACCGGGGATCGCGCGCAGCAGTCGCAGTTCGTCGCGCGTGGTCCCCGAGACCATCTCGGGATGGGCGCGGATGGCCTCGGCCACCTGGTGCCGCGACCCCTGCGTCGCGGTGGCCAGCGCGCTGAACGCGCGCGCCAACCCGGCCAGCGAGGTCGACATCAGCGGGGCGCCGCAGCCGTCGACGGCGATGTGTTCGATGGGTTCGCCGGTCAGCGCCGACAAGCCGGCACCGATCGCACGCTGAAGTGGATGGGCCGCCTGACGATAGGTCGCGGTCTCCCAGCCATTGATGACGCAGGTCGCCAGCATTGCCGCGTGCTTGCCCGAGCAGTTCATCGCGATCGACGACTTGGCCTGCCCGGCCCGCAGCCACACGTCGCGCTGGGTGTCGTCCAGTGGCAGGTCCGGAGGGGTTTGCAGCGCCGACTCATCCAGCCCCGCACCCGCCAGGATCCGCCGCACCCCGTCGATGTGCATGGGCTCGCCCGAGTGCGATGCGCTCGCCAGGGCCAGCAGGTCGGGCGGGAGGTCGAGACCGCACTCGACCATGGCCAGCGCCTGCAGCGGCTTGTTGCACGAGCGCGGCAGGACCGGCGAGGTCACATCGCCCACCGACCAGTCCACCGACCCATCGGCCGCCAGTGCGACCACCGACCCGTAGTGATGTCCTTCGACGAATCCGGACCTCACCACTTCTGCAATGACGACCGGCCCTGTTGACATGCCCCAAGGCTAGGGCGGCCGACCCACAGGCCGTCAGGTGGTCGAGCACCTCACTAGTAGGTGGTCGAGCAGCGAGCGCCAGCGAGCCACCAGGTGGTCGAGCAGCGAGCGCCAGCGAGCCACCCGGTGGTCGAGCAGCGAGCGCCAGCGAGCGTCGTCGAGACCCCTGGCAGGATGACGGGCGTGCCAGAGCCAGCCCCGCAGCACTGCCCGTCCCCTGTCGAACTCGATGACCTCGAACTGATCCTCAGCGGCGCGGTCCCCGGAGTCACCGGGTTCAACCAACCCGGCAGCATCCTCACCCTCGCTCTCCCCGACGCCGTGAGCGAAGCCGCCACCGCGGCCGGGGCGGTCGAACTCGTCGACCCCGAGGGCCTCCCGCTGGCCCGGGTCTCCTGGCCGGCCGGCGAGGTGAGCGTGCTCGCGCACGCCGCCTACGGCCCCTTCCGCAACCTGCACCTCACCCCGGCCCAGCACCGGGAGGCGAACGCCGGCCGCACCGTGGTCCCCGTCGCCGACGCCCTCACCGAAACGCAGTTGGCGGTGCTCGCCGACCTCGGCCCGATCGCGTTGTTGGCGCTCACCGGCCACGGCACCCCGAGCCTCTCCCCCGTCGGGCTGATCCGCGCCACCCTGGCCGCCGCCGAACTCCTCCCCGACGCCGTGGTGGTCACCGCCCCCCTGGCCGACCACGCGGACGCGGAGGCTGACCACGCCCTCGGCGTCACGGTCACCGCGGCCTACGCCGGCCCGGACCCCATCCACGCGATCGCGGAGTCGTTGGTCGAGACCTACCCATCCACCATCGCCGCGATCATCGACTTCGATCGTCCCCCGGTCGATCGCCAAGGCCTGGTGCTCTTCTTCACCGGGCTCTCGGGCAGCGGCAAGTCCACCCTGGCCCGCGCCCTGATGGACCTCCTGCTCGAGCAGGGCACCCGCACCGTGACCTCGCTCGACGGCGACGTGGTGCGCCGCCACCTCTCCGCCGGCCTCACCTTCTCCAAGGCCGACCGCGAGACCAACATCGCCCGAATCGGCTGGGTGGCCGCAGAAATCGCCCGTCACGGCGGCGTCGCGGTGGTCAGCCCGATCGCGCCGTTCGACGAAACCCGCCAGCGGGTGCGCGCCATGGTCGAGGAGGCCGGCGGCGCGTTCTTCCTCGTCCATGTCGCGACCCCTCTCGAGGAGTGCGAGCGCCGCGACCGCAAGGGCCTGTATGCCAAGGCGCGCGCCGGCGAGATCCCCGAGTTCACCGGCATCTCCTCGCCCTATGAGGAGCCCGAGGACGCCGACGTCCGCGTCGACACCACCGGCCGCACGATCGAGGACGCCCTCGAGAACGTCCTGGCCGAACTGCGCAACCAAGGCTTCCTCGACCTGCACGGCCCAGATCTGAACGGCCCAGATTCGGATGGCCCAGATTCGGCCGGCCCCCCGTGATCGTCGCGCACGCCGAGATGCACGACTGGTACGTCGACGGCGACGAATCCGCTGTCTTCGTCGGCGACCAGGTCATGGTGATCTCGCCGCTGGCCACCGCGATCCTTCAGATCATCGGGCCCGAGGGGCAGGCAGACATCTCGGCGATCGCCGAGGCGCTGGTGGCGCAGTTCGGCGACCCCGGCACTCCGGCCGAGGAGTTGGTCGCGCAGCGGGTGGGCGAGTTGATCGAGCAGGGCATCTTGCGCAGCGTGGGCGCCTGAGTCAGGTCGGCGTTCGGCCTATCTACGTCGATTGAATCGCAGTTCGCCGTTGGGCGTGAGTTGGGTTTGGTAGCGGTAGTCGTGGGCTCTGTGGTGGTGATGGCTGCACAGCAGCATGCCGTCGGCGAGGTCGGTCTTGCCGCCGTCGACCCAGCGTCCGCTGGCGTGGTGGGCCTCGCACCAGTGCGCGGGCATGTCGCAGCCTTCGGCGTCACAGGTCTTGCTGCGGATCGCCATGGCCTTGCGTTGCGCGGCCGAGAACAGCCGCCGGGAGCGGCCGAGGTCGAGGACCTCGGAGGCCCCACCTAGAACAACCGGGATGATCTTGGCGTTGCAGGCCAGGCGCCTGGCTTGGGCCGCGGAGATGGGTTCGTCGCCGACCATGGCGACCCCAGCGGCATCGAGGCCGGCCAGCAGGGTGGCGTGGTCGATCGTGACCATCACGGTGGTGGCATCGCCACCGTGGATCGGAAGCCGCCGGGGGTCGATGGTCTCGAGGAACGCCTCGAACGCGGCCCCGAGTTTGTGGTCGTAGGGGCGACGGTCCACCGGCGCCTCTGCTTCACGGCGCGGGTTGGTGAAGGTGTGCAGGTAGGTCAACAGGCGTGTTGCCGCGAGATCACTCACGCGGGCGTGGATGTCGGTGGTGCCGTCCCCGTTGCTCCGGGTGCGCAGGAAGGTCGTGGCCTCGGCCTTGACGTCTTCACGCGCCAGGGCGGCCGCCTCGGCGCTCTCGCCGACCTCTGGCGCGACGATGTCGAGGACGCGGCGACCCATGAGCCGCAGCGCCTTGGGCCCGAACGCGGCAGCCTCATCGATCAACCGGGTCTCCGCGGCCCGACGCACCGCGCGCTCGACGTGGTCGGGCAAGGAGCGCACCGCGCTCGCGATCACCCGCGCCTGATCGAGGTTCACCGTGCCCTCACGAAGCCCGGTCCGCAGCACCGGTTGCTCCGACTCCAGGGCCTGCGCCAACCGCAGGTCACGCCGCGCGCCGCCCCGGTCGACCCGGGCCGCATGCGCCAACCACGCGGCCACATCGCGCTGCCCGTGCTCGACCGCGACGTCCTGCGCCGAGGCCAGCACCCGCAGGTGCAACTCCTTCAACGCCGCCTCGGCGCGCACCAGGCCCAGCAGTGCGGCTTCCTTCTCGCCAGTGGCCATGAAGACCGGGTCGAGGTCGGCGACGTCCTTGAGCGCTGAGACCACCGCGTCGACACACTCAGTCACCGGGTGGGTCTGCGAGGGCTGAACGGACATGAGGCGCGCTCCTGCATCGACGGGGTTGCCCGGGGACTCCCCCACCGGGACTTACTCACTACGTCGATGCCAGCGGATCCAAGACCAGCGCCGGCCTGCACCCCCGACTCTTCAGCCGGGCCCGGCTACGACTGCATCTGTGCGACCCGTGTTCGAGATTGGGCCGCGGTGCTAACTCGATTAGAACATATGTTCGAAGCGGATTCAAGAGGTCGCGCGAGATTTCTCGAAGTTCTTCCCGCCCACGGCCGCGCGCTCAGCCGGGCCGATAGGCATCAGCGCGTCCGAAGACCCCGACGACGCTTACTTGCCGGGTCGCCTCGTCGATTCGATAGATCACTCGATAGGTGCCGCGCCGCGCGCTATGTCGATCCTCCAGCGGTGGTCGCAATTGCTTGCCGACGCGTCGAGGGTTCGCGAGCAGGCGGCGGACAATGAACTCGTAGGCGGCAAAGGCCACTGCGTCAGGCAGTTCTTGGCTGAGTTGGCGTCGGGCCGTCGGGGCGATGACCAGCGTGCACGGCCGCTCGTTCACGCGGTGGCCTGGCGCTCCCGCCTAGCCAACATCGCCGCAGCCAAGCTCTCCTGACTCTCCCCCTGCCCACGGGCAAGTTCCTCATCGGCCTGCGCCAGCGAGCGCAGCACGGAAGCATCGCTCAACACTGCGATGGTCTCCTCGAGGGCCTCGAGGTCCTCCACCGCCAGCAAGACTGCCGCCGGTCGGCCATGAACGGTCACCGTGAAGCGCTCGTGCTCGCTCCCCGCCCGTGCGACGAGCTCCGAGAGATGTGCTTTGGCGTCCGCGAGCGACCGGGTTTCAGACATGGTCACAAGTATGACCATGTCGTCCCAGGGCGACAAGGGCTGCTTCCCAGGACGCCATCTCCTGCGCGGCGCGACGCGCCCGAGGTTCCCAGACTTGGTAAAGATGACTAACTTGCTCGACAATCGCTCGGTGGACCTCTCGACTGTGTTCCTCTCGATCCTGGCCGCCGGCTTCTTCGTCGGCGTCGTCGTCGGCCTCACCGGCATGGGCGGCGGCGCGCTGATGACGCCCGCGCTGATCTTCCTCGGGGTCGGCGACGCGGCGACGGTGGTCACCGCCGACCTCACGGCGGCGGCGGTCTATAAGTCCGGGGGCGCGATCGTCCACGCCAAGGAGGGCTCCCCCGACCTCACCCTCGCCAAGTGGCTGATCATCGGCTCGGTCCCGATGGCTTTGCTCGGGCCGCACCTGGTCGCCGGGTTCACCAGCGACGCCGACCAACTCGACTACGTGCTCAAGATGAGCATCGGCTTCGCCCTGCTGCTGGCGGCGCTGACCTACGCGATGCGGCTCTATATCAACCTGCGCCGGGTGCGCGGTGGCGCAGCGGCCGCCGACCCCAACCCCAAGATCCGCCCGCTCCCCACCCTGCTCGTCGGCGCCCTCGGCGGGCTCCTGGTCGGCATCACCAGCGTCGGCTCCGGTTCGGTGATCATGGTGTCGTTGCTGATGCTCTACCCCGGCCTGGCCGCGGTGAGGCTGGTCGGCACCGACCTGGTCCAGGCGGTGCCGCTGGTGCTGGCCGCCGCGATCTCCAACATCGCCCTGCACGGCATCGACTGGGGCATCTTGATCCCGCTGATCCTCGGCTCGGTCCCCGGCACCCTGATCGGCGCCAAACTCGCACCGCGCATCCCGCAGTCGTTCATCCGCCGCGGCATCGTCGTGGTGCTGACGATGAGCGGCGTCGCGCTGCTCGACAAGGCCGGCTGGGCGCCGCTGGGCGTCGAGGAGACCCACCCCTACCTGATCGGCGGGATCGGCCTGGCCATGGTGGTGCTGGTGCCGCTGGTGTGGGGAGCCCTACGCAAGCAGCAGGGCCTGCCGATGTTCGGCGCGCCTACCGTGGCGCAACTCGAAGACGTCGGCTACGTCGAACACGCCTCCCAGCACCCCGACGAGGATCAGTCGCGGCCATAGATGTCACGGGTGTAGACCTTCTCGCCCACATCGGCCAAGACATCCGTACGCCGGTTGGCGACGATCACGTCGGCGCGCTGCTTGAACTCCTCGAGGTCGCGCACCACCTCGGAGTTGAAGAACGTGTCGTCCTCCAGCGAGGGCTCGTGGACGATCACCTCGACACCCTTGGCCTTGAGCCGCTTCATCACGCCCTGCACCGATGACATCCGGAAGTTGTCGGAGCCGGCCTTCATGATCAGCCGATAGATCCCGACCGTGCGGGGCTCGCGGCGCAGGATGTCGGCCGCGATGAAGTCCTTGCGCGTGGTGTTGGCGTCCACGATCGCGCTGATCAGGTTCTGCGGCACGTCGCGGTAGTTCGCCTGCAGTTGGCGGGTGTCCTTAGGCAGGCAGTAGCCGCCGTAGCCGAAGCTGGGGTTGTTGTAGTGGCTGCCGATCCGCGGGTCGAGCCCCACGCCCTCGATGATCTGCGCCGTGTCGAGACCGTGCAGCACCGCATAGGTGTCGAGTTCGTTGAAGTAGGCCACCCGCAGCGCGAGATAGGTGTTGGAGAAGAGTTTGATCGCCTCCGCCTCGGTCGGGTCGGTCAGCAGGACCGGGACGTCGGCCTCCAGCGAGCCCTCGACGAGCAGGTCGGCGAACTGCTTGCCGCGCTCGCTGCGGTCGCCGACCACGATCCGCGAGGGGTGCAGGTTGTCGTGCAGCGCGCGGCCCTCGCGCAGGAACTCCGGGCTGAAGACGATCGGCGCGCCGGGCATCGCCGCCCGCATCCGGTCGGTGAATCCCACCGGCACCGTCGACTTCACCACCAGCGTCGCCTCGGGTGCCGCCGCGTGCGCCTGCGCCAGCACGGCCTCGACCGATGAGGTGTCGAAGAAGTTGGAGCGGGTGTCGTAGTCGGTGGGTGTGGCGATCACGACCAGTTCGCATCCGTCGTACGCCGCCGCGGCGTCGGTCGTGGCCGTGAGGCGCAGTTCGCGCTGCCCGAGGTACTCCTCGAGTTCGGGGTCCTCGATCGGCGAGACCCCTCGGCCGAGCAGGTCGATCCGGTCGGCGTCGAGGTCGACCACCCACACGTCGTGACGCTGGGCCATCAGCACCGCATTGGAGAGCCCGACGTAGCCCGCACCGACCACGGTGATCTTCATGGCTACGAGGCTAGGCCCGCGGCGAGCATCGGGCCCAGTCGGGCCGCGATCGCTCGCACGGCGCCGTCGATCTGGTCGGCGATGTCGCGGTGGAAGGCCGCGCTGCGGCCGATGGGGTCGACCACGTCGAGGTCGACGCCCTGGACGACCCCGCGGTTGGCCGCGGCGCGGGCCACGAAGTCGGTCACGCTCTCGCCCTCGACCTCGGGCAACTCACGACACAGGGCCGCGAACTCGGTGAAGGTGAACGTGCGACGCATGGCGCGGGGGGCGTGGCGCAGCGCATCGGTGCGGACGTCGACGGTCGCGGTCAGCACCAGGTCGGTCGGCTCCATCAGTTCCGCGGTCAGGCGGCGCGCGGCGAACCCCTCGGGGTCGCCACCCAGGCGCACCCACTCAGGCACGGCCGGCGCGTCGATCGGGTGGTCCACCACCGCGCGCACCCCCGCGCTGGTGATCTCGGCCCGGCCGGCCTCGACCGCGGCCGTCAGATGCAGCCGCAGCAGGCGCTCGGCGAGCGGGGACCGGCAGATGTTGCCGATGCAGACGGTCATGATGCGGAACGGGTGACTCATGGCTTCACCATGCTGGGTCGGGGCCAGCGACCGCGAGCCAGGGCATCGATCGGGCCTTCAACCGGCCCCCGCCAGCCCGTACGCCGCGCCACCGGCAGCCAGGCCAGCCCGAAGAGCAGTGCGGCGGCCGTCGCGCCGCCCAGCACCACCCAGGAGTCATCGGTGGCGCCGCCGGCCTTGAAGAAGATGTAGTCGCCGACCACCTGAGCAACATAGACACTCAGCGCCACGACGCCCAGGGCCGCCAGAGCCCGACCCACGCCCGCCACCTTCGGCGCGAGCACCCACACGAAGCACGCCACCCCGAGCGCGAGCGCGGTGTCGAAGACGATCTCTTGGCGGGTGCCGGTGTAGGGATCGAGCGCCGCGACTCCCGCACGATCGAGGACGACCAACGCGGCGGCCACAGCGCCGGCAGCGGCCCCGACCTGGAGGCGCAGACGATCTGTGGTGGCATACCTGACCAGCAGCACTCCCGCGCACGCCGGCACCACGAACGCCAGCAGCCGATAGGGATGCGGCCCAACGCTCATCCGCACCAACTCCAGGCTCAGACCGTCCCTGACCTGGGCGGCCTGCCACTCCAGCGCCTTGGTCATCAGCGTCGGGGCGACGGCGACGGCCGCCGCGGCGGCACCCAGGTTGGCCCACCACGGCAGTTCGACCAGCCAGGTGGCCACGAAGATCATGACGCCCAGCCACACCAGCACCACGATGATCTGCATCGGCAGCTGCGTCAGGAGCAGGCCGATCACGACCAGGCTCAGCGCCCGCGCCTGGCTCGAGCGCCACCGGGTCGGCGAGTGCCTGCCGAGCTCGGCGCCCATCCCGATCAGGAGCACGAACAAGAACGCCGTGAGGTACTCCGAGAGGGTCAACACCTCGCCGGGGCCGGCCACCGGCGCGAAGTGCGCGACGAACATCGAGAGGATGGCGACGCCGCGCACCGCGTCCAGCCCGAGATCCCGAGAGCGCGTCACGACCGGCAGTATTGCCGACCACGGCCCGACGTGACCGATCCGACGTGCGGTCCGCTTTCGCTCAGGGCGGCGAGCGCGGCTAGTCTGAGTCTGCTTTGTGTCCCTGACCGCGATGACCAAGAAGGCTTGTGCACGCCCTATGACAGCCACGCATGTCGACTACCGGTTGAGCCAGCTCGATCAGCTCGAGGCCGAGTCGATCCACATCTTCCGCGAGGTCGCGGCCGAGTTCGAGAAGCCCGTCTTGATGTTCTCTGGCGGCAAGGACTCCATCGTCATGATGCGCCTTGCGGAGAAGGCCTTCTATCCGGCCAAGATCCCCTTCCCGGTCCTCCAGGTCGACACCGGCTACGACTTCCCCGAGGTGCTCTCGACCCGCGACAACTGGGTCGACCGCCTCGGCGTCCGCCTGATCGTCGCCAGCGTCGAAGAGGCCCTGGCCAAGGGCATCGTCGTCGACGACGGCAAGACCTCGCGCAACCGCCACCAGATCGGCACGCTGCTCAACGCCCTCGAAGAGGGCGGGTTCACCGCGGCGTTCGGTGGCGGACGCCGTGACGAGGAGAAGGCCCGCGCCAAGGAGCGCGTCTACTCCCACCGCGACGAGTTCGGGCAGTGGGACCCCAAGAACCAGCGCCCCGAACTGTGGTCGCTCTACAACGGTCGCCTGCACGAGGGCGAGCACATGCGGATCTTCCCGATCAGCAACTGGACCGAACTCGACATCTGGGACTACATCGGCCGCGAGGGCATCGAGATCCCCTCGATCTACTTCTCGCACCAGCGCCGCGTCTTCGAGCGCGACGGCATGCTGCTGACCGAGTCGGAGTTCAACCCCTGCAAGGACGGCGAAGTCGCCGAGGAGCGCACCGTGCGGTTCCGCACCGTCGGCGACCTGACCCTGACCGGGTGCGTGGAGTCCGAGGCTGCCACCGTCCCCCAGATCATCGAAGAGATCGCGGTCGCCCGGGTCACCGAGCGTGGCGCCACCCGCGGCGACGACCGGTTCTCTGAAGCCGCTATGGAAGACCGGAAGAAGGAGGGCTACTTCTGATGGCCAACACCACTGACATGACTGCCGACGACTACGTCCAGCCCGAGATCCACGGCCTGGCCGGCCGCGACGCCGACCTGCTGCGTTTCGCGACCGCCGGTTCGGTCGACGACGGCAAGTCGACCCTGATCGGTCGCCTGCTGCTCGACTCCAAGTCGATCTTCGAGGACCAGTTGGAGGCCGTCGAGGCCACCAGCGCCTCCAAGGGCTATGACTACACCGACCTGGCGTTGCTGACCGACGGTCTGCGCTCCGAGCGGGAGCAGGGCATCACCATCGATGTCGCCTACCGCTACTTCGCCACCCCGTCGCGCAAGTTCATCATCGCCGACACCCCGGGCCACGTGCAGTACACCCGCAACATGGTCACCGGCGCCTCCACCGCCGACCTCGGACTCGTGCTCGTCGACGCCCGCCAGGGCCTCACCGAGCAGTCCCGCCGGCACGCGGTGATCCTCTCGCTGCTGCGGGTGCCCCACCTGGTGCTGGCCGTGAACAAGATGGACCTCGTCGACTTCTCCGAAGAGGTCTACGAAAAGATCCACAGCGAGTTCACCCAGTTCGCCACCAAGCTCAACATCCCCGACCTCGAGGTCATCCCGATCTCCGCCCTCCAGGGCGACAACGTGGTCAACCGCTCCGAGAACATGGAGTGGTACTCCGGCCCGACGCTGATGCACCACCTCGAGCACGTTCACGTCGCCTCCGACCGCGACCTGATCGACGCCCGCTTCCCGGTGCAATTCGTCATCCGGCCCAAGTCCGACGAGTTCCACGACTACCGCGGCTATGCCGGTCAGGTCGCCGGCGGCGTCCTCAAGCCCGGCGACGAGGTCGTCGTCCTGCCCTCGGGCATGACCTCGACGATCTCGAAGATCGACCTCTTCGACAAAGAGATCGCCGAGGCCTTCCCGCCCATGTCGGTCACCGTGCACCTCGCCGACGACGTCGACGTGAGCCGCGGCGACATGATCGCCCGGGTCAAGAACGCTCCTCAGCCGAGCCAAGACATCGACGCGATGGTCTGCTGGATGACCACGGCACCGCTGCGCCCGCGGCAGAAGCTCGCCATCAAGCACACCACCCGCACCGCCCGCGCGCTGGTCAAGGACATCCAGTACCGACTGGACGTCAACAGCCTGCACCGCGACCAGGAGACCAAGGAGCTCGGCGTCAACGAGATCGGCCGCATCCAGCTGCGCACCACCCAGCCGCTGCTGTGCGACCCCTACTCCAAGAACCGCGCCACCGGCTCCTTCATCCTCATCGACGAAGCCACCGGCGTCACCGTCGGCGCCGGAATGATCCTCGCCGGCAGCTAACAGCTGGTTAGTTGGTCGAGCAGCTCGCTAGATAGTTGGTCGAGCAACTCGCGAGGTAGTTGGTCGAGCAGCGAGCGCCAGCGAGCGTCGTCGAGACCACTCGAAACCTGTGGAAGGTCTCGACGACGGGGCTCGTCCCTCGCCCCTGCCCGACCAACCCAAGAGCTAGCCCGCTTCGCGCAACTCGCCGGCGTGTTCGCGGTACCACTCGACGGTCGAGGCGATGCCCTCACGCAGGCCGATCCGCGCCTCCCACCCAGAGTTGCGCAGCGTTGCGACGTCCAGGAGTTTGCGCGGGGTGCCGTCGGGCTTGGAGGTGTCCCACTCGGTCGCACCGACATAGCCGACGGCCTCGGCGACCATCGCGGCGATCTCCTCGATGGTGGCGTCCTTGCCGGTGCCCACGTTGACCTGGCGCTCGCCGTCATAGTGATCGAGCAGGTGCAGGCAGGCGCGCGCCATGTCGTCGACGTGCAAGAACTCGCGCCGCGGGGAGCCTGAGCCCCAGTTGGTCACCGAGCCGACACCGGCCTCGCGGGCCTCGTCATAGCGGCGGATCAGCGCCGGCAGGACGTGGCTGCCGGTGGGCGAGAAGTTGTCGCCGGGGCCATAGAGGTTGGTGGGCATCGCGGAGATCCACGGCAGCCCGTGCTGCTTGCGCACCGCCTGAACCCCGAGGATGCCGGCGATCTTGGCGATGGCATAGGCGTCGTTGGTGGGTTCGAGGTGCCCGGTGAGCAGCGAGTCCTCGCGGATCGGTTGCTCGGCGTCGCGCGGATAGATGCAGGAGGAGCCGAGGAAGAGCAACCGCTCCACCCCCTGCGCGAGCGCGGCATCCATCACGTTGGTCTGGATCCGCAGGTTGTCGGAGAGGAACTCCACCGGGTGGGTGCTGTTGGCCAGGATCCCGCCGACCTTGGCGGCCGCCAGGACGACATACCGCGGGCGCGTCTGGGCGAAGAACTCAAAGACGGCCTCGCGCTCGCGCAGATCGAGTTCGCTCGAGGTGCGGCCCACCAGCGAGGTGAACCCCTCACCCTCCAAGCGCCGCCAGATCGCCGACCCGACCAGGCCGCGGTGGCCGGCGACATAGGTCGTCGCCGACCTCTCGATCGGCCGTCCCGACCACGTCACGCTCATACCTGCGGCTGGTTCGTCCAGCCAGGGAGCACGACCCGGTCGATCCAGGGCCGCCCGGCGTGCTCCAGTGCGGCGATGTCGGCGTCGACCATCAGCCGGGCCAGGTCGGCCGGCATCACGGTGGCCTTCCAGCCCAGTTCGCGGTGCGCCTTGCCCGCGTCGCCGATCAGGGCGTCGACCTCGGTGGGCCGCAGATAGCGCTCGTCGAACCGCACGTGCTTCTCCCAGTCGAGGCCGGCGTGCTCGAAGGAGGTGGTGACGAAGTCGCGGACGGTGAAACTGCTACCCGTGGCCAACACGTAGTCGTCGGGCACATCGGCCTGCAGCATCCGCCACATGCCCTCGGCGTACTCCGGCGCATAGCCCCAGTCGCGGACGGCGTCGAGGTTGCCGAGATAGACGTGGTCGTCCAACCCCGCCATGATCCGCGCCACGGCCCGAGTGATCTTGCGGGTCACGAAGGTCTCGCCGCGACGCGGTGACTCGTGGTTGAAGAGGATGCCGTTGACCGCGAACATGCCGTATCCCTCGCGGTAGTTCTTGGTCACCCAGAACGCATAGAGCTTGGCCGCGCCATAGGGCGAGCGGGGATAGAACGGCGTCGACTCGTCCTGCGGCGGCGGCGTCGCGCCGAACATCTCTGAACTGGAGGCCTGGTAGTAGCGGCACTCCACGCCCGCGGTGCGCACGGCCTCGAGCAGGCGCATCGCCCCCATGCCGGTGGTGTTGCCGGTGTGCTCGGGTTCATCGAAGCTCACCCGCACGTGCGACTGGGCCGCGAGGTTGTAGACCTCGTCGGGCTGGATCTCGTGCAGGAGCGTGACCAGTCGGGCGCCGTCGGAGAGGTCGCCGTAGTGCAAGAAGAGCCTGACGTCCTCGTCGTGCCGGTCCTGGTAGAGGTGATCGATCCGCGAGGTGTTGAAGGTCGAGGCGCGGCGGATGAGGCCGTGGACCTCATAACCCTTGCTCAGCAGCAGTTCGGCGAGGTAGGACCCGTCCTGGCCGGTGATCCCGGTGATGAGCGCCTTTTTGGTCATCGTTGCCTTTCGTGGCGTGCCGAGTGCAACGACCTCACCCATCGGTCGTATGCGTCGAGGGCCACCTTCTCAGACAGGACCCCCGCGCAATAGTCAGGACCCGCGGCGCCGAGCGCTCGGGCCCGATCCGGATCTGAGGTCACAGCCACGACCTTCGCCACCAGCGCGGCGGGGTCTCCGGCGGCGGTGATCTCACCGGCCCCCGACGCGCGAATCTCATCGGCAGTGGTGCTGGCCTGGTTGGTGGCCGCGAGCACCGGCAGACCGGTGTTGAAGTAGGACGTCAGTTTGCTCGGCACCGCCATCTCGACCAGGCCGGGGCGCTCGTTGAGCAGGAGCAGGTCGGCGCTGGCCAACACGTGGGGGTAGCGGTCGCCGGCGACCGGATCGAGGAACTCGATCGAGCGCACCCCCGCCGCCTGCGCCTCGAGGTTGGCGCGCTGCCCGCCATCGCCCATCAGCACGAACCGCACCGCCGCGCCCACTCGGTCGGCCTCGCGCGCCGCCTCCACGACGTTGCCCAGGTCTTGCTTCTCGCCCATGGCTCCGGAGTGCAAGACGATGGTCTCGTCGTCACGCCAGCCCAGCGAGGCCCGTGTCGCGGCGCGGTCGAGACCCACCACGGGTTCGACGTGGGTCCAGTTGCGGATGACCGTCACCCGATCCGGGTCGACGCCCAGGCTACTCACGACCCGGTCGCGGAAGCGATCGTGGATCACCGCCACGCCGTCGGCGCGCCGAGCCACCCTCGACTCCAGTCGACGGAAGACGCGGCCCACCGCCCCCGACCCGCCCTCGGTCTCACTGATCCCCGCCGAATAGAGGTCCTGCATGACCACGCCGATCGCCGGCTTGGCTCGCCCACCCCGCGCCCGCAGCATGCTCATCGCGGTCGAGAGCAGCGCCGGGCTCACGCACACCACGACGTCGGGGTCGCCCCACGACCTCGTCGTGCTGGCCCAGCCAAAACTGATCTCGGAGCGCGCACGCGCCAGACCGACCGGCGTGCTCGGCACGAAGTGCCGCATCCGCGTCACCGAGACTCCCTCGACGACCTCTCGCATCGTGCGGCCCGAATACCCCTCGGCCACCCGCCACTGCGGATAGTGCGGGAAGGCCGTCACGACGCTCACCTCGTGCCCGCGTTCCTGAAGACCGGCCGCCATCCGCGACGTGTAGGGCGCGATGCCGGTGGGTTCGGGAGTGGAGTTGATGCCGATCACGGTGACACGCATGCGCTCCCCCATCGCCATCCATCTCCTGACAACCGGTCAGTCACCTACGATCTTTCCATGGCGAGCACCCGTGACCTCCGCGGCTTCACGGGCGCTGGCTATGAAATCGGCCGAAACAAGGTCGTTCAAGCGCTCTGGATGCTCATCTCGGGCACCGTCTTTGTCAGATGGTGGTGCCCGGCCAAACTGCGAGTGGCGATCCTGCGAGCCTTCGGCGCCAAGATCGGCGAGGGTGTGCTCATCCGCCACCGGGTGCGTATTCATTGGCCATGGAAACTCACCATCGGTGACGGATCCTGGATCGGCGAAGGCGCCTGGCTGCTCAATCTTGAGCCCATCACCATCGGCGCCAACGTCTGCATCTCGCAAGAGGCATTCCTCTGCAC
>JBFIDC010000033.1:0-16887 GCA_041581495.1 Nocardioides sp.
CCCGCCCACCGAACACCGATACCCACACATGGATTGACCGATGGACCACTCAGCATTGGTGCTCATGCACATGGGCGCACTCCACCCGGTCGAGCAGGCGCTCACGGTGCTGCTCGCCTTCGGGCCGTTCGTGGTGCTCGGCCTGGTGCTGCGCTGGCGGCGCAGGAGCGATGTCGCCGAGGCCGCCGAGGCCGCCGAGGTGTTGGCGGCGGAGCGGGCCAAGGAAGGGACCCGGACGCCTGGCCCCTAGCCCCGGATCAGGCCAGGTGCCGGGTGAACACCTCGGCCACCCTGTCGCCGACGCCGGTCACCTGGCTCCGGTCGGTGTCGAGGGTCATGCACATGCTGTTGGCCAGGTGCGGCATCGCAGTGCTGACCTGCGAGTCGAGACACAACCGCTGACCGTCGATGAGGGCCGAGACGGTGTCTTGGGCGAGGACGAACATCGGCAGGCACAAGAAGCCGGTGATGAGACGAGCGAACGTCATGGGTTGATCCGTTCAGACGGGAGAGGTGGGGTCTCTTGCCCCTCCAACGCGCGCCGTCAGGCTCGCGCTATGCCGGTCTGATCCGCGCATAGATCACCCGTAACCCCGCGTCCGCTAGGTCGTGTCGGCGGTTGGTTGGGCGGGCGTGTGGGTCGGGATCGCGTCGGCCAACCGGCGTCGCTCAGCCCGCGAGGTAGGTCCTGCCGACGGCGTTCTCGGCCTTGAGCGCGGTGCGCAGCAGGTCGGCGATGAGGCCCTCGATCTTGCCTCCCACGAGCGGGATGTTGACCTTGATCACCATCTCGAGGGTCTCGGTCGTGACACCGTCCTCCTCGACCAGATGCACCGTCCCGACCATCTGCCCGGGCTTGCCGGGGATGACGACCTCGACCTCGGCGTTCTCGAGGTCGGACCACTGCTCGGTCTGGACGAGTTGGATCTCGTCGCCGACGAACTTCTTCGCGAAGCCGGGGATGCCCTCGGCCGGTTGAACCTGGTCGATCACGACCTTGCGGCCCCCGCCGCTCTCCTCCATGTCGACGGTCTTGGTGACCGCTCCCTGGGCGTCGCACACGTCCTCGCGGAACCGTTTGTCCATGAGCATCGCGCCGACGGCGCTCAGCGATGCCTCGTAGACCAGGTCGTGGGTGAAGGTCTTCGCCATCTCAGCTGCTCATTTCCCGGCCAGGTAGGTCACACCGACGCCGTGCTCGGCGTCCATCCCTGACTCGACCTTGTCGGCCATCAGTTTCTCCAACTTGCCGCCGATCAGCGGCACCTTGACCTTGATCTCGAGTTCGACCACCTCGGTGGTTCCCGCACCTGAGCTCTCCAGCCGGATGGTGCCGGCGATCTTGGTGGGCTTGCCCGGTGCTTCGATCACGAGGGTCGCCTCGGTCGGCCCCGACCATTCCTCTCGTTGGATCGCCTGGGTGGACTCTCCGGCGAAGGTTCGAGCGAAGGACGGCAGATCGTCGGTCCGTTGGATCTGATCGACGACCACGCTCATGCCACCTCCCTTGCTCTGGACCGAGACGTCTGCGGAGATGACATCCATGGCGGCGCAGACCGACTCGCGGAATGCGGGATCGGCCAGCATCGCGAAGACAGCGTCCGGGGTGGCGTCGTAGTTGAGCTCGTGTCGGAACTTCATGCGGGGACTATTGCAGAAACCGAGGCGCAAGCCGGGCTACGGTGCGGGCGTGGCCGATCAGCAAGAGTCCGAGTCGTTTGTCTCCTTCGGCGAGCAGGGGGCGCAGCTGACCTACGGCAGCTATCTGCGGCTGCCCCAACTGCTGGACAGCCAGCATCTGGAGTCAGACCCGCCAGCACACGATGAACTCCTGTTCATCACCATCCACCAGGTCTACGAGCTGTGGTTCAAGCAGTTGCTGCACGAGGCGGGGGCTGCACGCGACGCACTGACCCGCGGGGAGTTGTGGTGGGCCCAGCACCTGTTGCAGCGAATGACGGTGATCGAGCGGGTGCTGGTGCACCAGGTCGACATCTTGGAGACGATGACTCCCCAGGACTTCTTGGAGTTCCGGCAGCGGTTGGCGCCGGCCAGTGGATTCCAGTCGGTTCAGTTCCGCGAGTTGGAGTTCTTGTCAGGCGCCAAGGACGAGTCCTACGTCGAGCGCTTCCGCGGGCTCACCGACGCCGAGCAGGAGCGACTGCGGGCCCGCTTGGCCGAGCCATCGCTGTGGGACGCATTCCTCGATGTCCTCTCGGCCCACGACCTCGCCTGCGCCAGCGATGCGGAGGTGCTCGCCTCGCTTCGCCTCGTCGCCCACGACCGGTCCCGGTATGCCCCGGTCTGGGCCGTCGCAGAGGCGTTGCTTCAACACGATGAACTGGCCGCCAACTGGCGGGCGCGGCACGTGACCATGGTCGAGCGAATGATCGGCGGCAAGTCGGGAACCGGCGGTTCCAGCGGCGCCGGCTACCTCCGCTCACGCTTGCCGCTGCGCTACTTCCCGCTGCTGTGGGACCTGCGCAGCGAACTGTGAGGACTGCCGCGTCGTCGATGGCGAGGTAGTTGACATCGCCGCTGCCCCAGCCCCGCGCGCGCGTCGACACACTCATGACCTGCTCTGCCTCGGGGACCTGAGAACCTGCGCGCCGAGTGCAACCGGACTACCGTGTGGGTGTGTCAACGACGACGCACGATTCGGACAAGTCTGATCTCCTCGAGCGGGCCATCGCGTTCGCTCGATCCAGCAGGGGCACCGGTGGCCCACCGCATGATGCGATGGGCGAGTTGCTCACCGCCTACTACCGCCACGTGACGCTCGAGGACCTCGCCGAGCGGACCGATGTCGACACCTATGGCGCCTTCGCCTCGCACTACAAGTTGGCAGGGGTCCGGCCGCAGGGAACCGCGACCGTGCGCGTGCACACTCCCACGGTCAACGACAACGACTGGTCGGCCGGCGGCCACACCGTGGTCGAGGTCGTCATCGACGACATGCCGTTCTTGGTCGACTCCCTGACCATGGAGTTGTCGCGCCAACTGCGCGACGTCCACCTGGTCATCCACCCGCTCTTCGATGTCGAGCGCGACATCACCGGGGCGATGAAGTCGCTCAAGCCGGTCCCCGACGGGGCGCGGGAGGTCGCCGGGTCGGCGGTGCGTGAATCCTGGATGCACGTGGAGATCGATCGGATTCCCGAGGACGACGACCCGCGAGAGATCGTCGAGGACATCCAGCGGGTGCTGCGTGACGTCACCGAGTCCGTCGAGGACTGGCAGAAGATGCACACGGTCGTCCGGGAGATCGTCTCCGGTCTGGACGACAACCCTCCTCCGCTCGATGCCGACGAGCTTCGCCAAGCACGCGAGCTGTTGGAGTGGCTGGCCGATGAGAACTTCACCTTCCTCGGCTACAAGGAGTACCGCCTCGAACGTCGCGGGGATGACGAGTTCCTGATCGCCAAGCCGGGCACCGGGCTCGGCATCCTGAGGGCCGACCAGGAGATCTCGGAGTCGTTCGGCCGCCTTCCGGATGCGGTGAAGGCCAAGGCTCGGGAGAAGACGCTCCTGGTGCTCGCCAAGGCCAACTCCCGTGCCACCGTCCACCGGCCGGCCTATCTCGACTACGTCGGCGTCAAGACCTTCGACGCCGACGGCGAGGTCGACGGCGAGCGCCGCTTCCTCGGCCTGTTCAGCAGCGCCGCCTACACCGAGTCGTTGACGCGCATTCCGTTGGTGCGCGAGAAGGTGGCGGCGGTCCTGGCCCACAGTGGTTTCGATCCGCGCAGCCACGCCGGCAAGGCGTTGATGGACACCCTGGAGACCTATCCGCGCGACGAACTGTTCCACACGCCCGTCGAGGAACTCGCCCCGATCGCGGAGGCCGCGATGGCGGCACGCGAGCGCCGGGCGGTGCGGATGTTCATCAGGCGCGACGCGTATGCGCGCTATGTGTCGGTGCTCATCTACCTCCCGCGCGATCGCTACAACACCACGGTGCGCGAGCGTTTCGCCCGGATCCTCCAGGAGCAACTCGACGGCGAGTCCATCGAGTTCACGGTCCGGATCAACGAGTCGACCACGGCCCGGGTGCACTTCGTGGTGCGCCTGCCCAAGGGTCAGCTCATTCCCGACCTCGACACCGCCGACCTCGAGCGACGGCTCACCGAGGTCTCACGCTCCTGGCGCGATGACTTCGTCAGCGCGGTGAACGCGGAGTTCGGCGAAGAGATCGGCACGATCTTGGGGCGGCGCTACCTCGACTCGTTCCCCGAGGCCTACAAGGAGGACTTCACCGCCCGCACCGCAGCGGTGGACCTCGGTCGACTCGAGTCGATCGAGAGCACCGCCTCGCAGCCCGATCTCGCGGAGGAGGGCATCGGGCTCTCGCTCTATGAGCATCTGGATGCCGGGCGGGGAGAGGCGCGGCTCAAGGTCTATCGGATCGGCCCACCGCTCTCGCTCTCCGAGGTGCTGCCGGCGCTCTCGTCGCTCGGCGTCGAGGTCGTCGACGAGCGCCCCTATGAACTCGAGGGCCTCGACCGGCCCTCGATGATCTATGAGTTCGGGCTGCGCTACAGCTCTGACCTTCCCGCCGACGCTCGTGAACTCTTCACCGATGCGCTGCGCGCGATGTGGGACGGCGAGAACGAGATCGACGGGTTCAACGCCCTCGTTCTTGCCGCCGGCCTCACCTGGCGACAGGCGACGGTGCTGCGCGCCTACGCGAAGTACATGCGCCAGGGCAACAGTCCCTTCGCTCAGGACTACATCGAGGAGGCGCTGCGCAACAACGTCGACATCGCCCGCCTGCTCGTCGAACTGTTCGAAGCCCGCTTCGACCCGGCCTCGCAGGTCACCGATCATGCCGAGGAGGATCGGCTCGAAGTGCGGATCGGCCGGGCTCTCGACGACGTCGCCAGCCTCGACCACGATCGGATCCTGCGGTCCTATCTCACCCACATCAAGGCAACCCTGCGCACCAACTACTACCGGACCACCGGGCCGGGCTCAGCGGTCGAGGGCCCACGGACCTACCTCTCCTTCAAGTTGGATCCCGAGGCGATTCCCGATCTGCCCAGGCCGCGGCCCAAGTTCGAGATCTTCGTCTATTCGCCCCGGGTGGAGGGTGTGCACCTGCGCTTCGGGCCGGTTGCCCGAGGTGGCCTGCGCTGGTCGGACCGACGCGACGACTTCCGCACCGAGGTGCTGGGGCTGGTCAAGGCGCAGATGGTGAAGAACACCGTGATCGTGCCGGTCGGCGCGAAGGGCGGGTTCTTCTGCAAGCAACTGCCCGACCCGGGCAACAGGGACGCCTGGCTCGCCGAGGGCCAGGCCTGCTACCGCACCTTCATCTCGGGGCTCCTCGACATCACCGACAACCTCGTCGACGGCGAGACGGTCCCGCCGCCGGGAGTGGTCCGCCACGACGGTGACGACTCCTATCTGGTGGTCGCCGCGGACAAGGGCACCGCGACCTTCTCCGACATCGCCAACGAGGTGGCGATGGCCTATGGGTTCTGGCTCGGCGACGCGTTCGCCAGTGGCGGGTCCGTGGGCTATGACCACAAGGCGATGGGCATCACCGCCCGCGGCGCGTGGGTCTCGGTGCAGCGGCATTTCCGCGAACGCGGGATCGACTGCCAGGCCGAGGACTTCACCTGCGTCGGGATCGGAGACATGTCGGGTGACGTGTTCGGCAACGGAATGCTGTGCTCCGAGCACACCCTGCTCGTGGCCGCCTTCGACCACCGCGACATCTTCATCGACCCCAACCCTGATGCCGCAACCTCCTACGCCGAACGACGCCGGCTCTTCGACCTGCCCAGGTCGAGTTGGCAGGACTACGACCCCTCCCTGATCAGCGAGGGGGGCGGCGTCTTCTCGCGCAGCGCGAAATCGATCGCGTTGACCACCCAGATGCGGGCTGTCCTCGGGATCGACGACGAGACACGGTCGCTGACCCCCGCCGCCTTGATGAAGGCGATCCTTCAGGCTCCGGTCGACCTGCTGTGGAACGGCGGCATCGGGACCTACGTCAAGGGCCGCAACGAGGCGCACGCCGACGCCGGCGACAAGGCCAACGACGCGATCCGCGTCGACGGGTGCGAGGTTCGCGCCCGCTGCATCGGCGAGGGCGGCAACCTGGGCCTCACCCAGGAGGGGCGGACCGAGTACGCGCTCTCGGGGGCCGATGGCCGAGGTGGTCGGATCAACACCGACTTCATCGACAACTCCGCCGGTGTGGACACCTCCGACCATGAGGTCAACATCAAGATCCTGCTCGACAGGGTCGTCAAGGACGGCGACCTCACCCACAAGCAGCGCAACGCGCTTCTGGTCGAGATGACCGACGAGGTCGGCGCACTGGTGCTGCGCGACAACTACGAGCAGAACCTCGCGTTGGCCAGCGCCATCGCTCACGCCCCCTCGTTGCTCCACGTCCACGAGGACTTCATGCGGCGCCTCGAGACGAACGGAACGCTGAACCGAGAGGTCGAAGGCCTGCCGTCGACACGCCAGGTGCGCCGTCTGCTCGAACGCGGAGAAGGGCTGAGCGCCCCAGAACTCTCGGTGCTGATGGCCTGGACCAAGATCGTCCTGGCCCAGGAGCTGCTCGCCGACGACCTGCCCGACGACCCCTATCTCGAGACCGATCTGCGGGCCTACTTCCCGACCGCGATGCGCGAACGGTTCGGCACTCACATCGAGGCGCACCCGCTGCGCCGCGAGATCATCGTGACCCAGGTCGTCAACGACCTCGTCAACGGTGCCGGCATGACCTTCTGGCCCCGGCTCGCGGGGGAGACAGGCTCGGATGCCGCCGATCTGACCCGGGCCAACTTCGTGGCACGCGAGATCTTCGGATCCCTGGAACTGCGCGATGAACTCAAGTCCTTCGACAACCAGATCGACGCGGCGTTGCAGACCTCGATGCGGATCGAGATGCGGACCCTGGTGGAGCGGGCCTCGCGATGGCTGGTGACCAACCGCCGTCCGCCGCTCGACAGCCAGGGGACCGTCGACTACTTCGCGGGGCCGGTGCAGGCAACGATGCTGCAACTGCCCGACCTGATGACGGGCCGACTGCTGGGGGACTTCCACGATCGGCGCGAACTTCTGATGACTCGTGGCGCCCCCGAAGAACTCGCCGCACGGGTGGCCGTGCTGGAACCGGCCTACGTGCTCTTGGGCATCGTGGACACCGCGGCTCGCGACGATCTCGAACCCGCAGACGTGGCTCGTGTGCACTTCGCGCTGGGCGAGCGACTCGGGGTCCCCACGCTGCTCCAGCGGATCATGGGGCTACCGCGCGCCGACAAGTGGCAGACGATGGCCCGCGCATCCCTGCGCGATGACCTCAACAGCGTGCACACCCAACTCACTGCGCAGGTGCTGCGGCAGACCTCGCCGGACGACCCGGCCCCCACGCGCATCGCGCAGTGGGAGCAGCGCGACGCCGTGTTGGTCTCACGTGCGGCCGAAACGCTCAGCCAGATCTGCGTCGACGAAGACACCGACCTGGCACGCGTCTCCGTCGGGCTTCGCGTCGTGCGTGGGCTCCTCGACTGAGGTCGGCGGGTTCTCGGGATGGCGATGGGTGACGTGCTCGCGCTCGCGCTGATGGTGTTGCTGGTCAGTTGTGCCGTCTTGGTGCTCCTGGGCTGGAGCCGCCCGGAGAGCCGATTTATGATCGGGCTGCTCCAGATCCGGCGTGACCGCAGCCCCAAACGACCGGACCCGCGTCGCGATGCCGCAGTGGTGTGCTGGAGCGTTCTGGGATCCGCGGCGGCCAGCGTGGGTCTGGTGATCTCGCGTCGTCCCGAGGTGGATGCCTCCGACGTCTCCGGCGGCTCACTCCTGGTGCTCGGGTGCGCCGGCATCGGCGCGGTGTGCCTGGGGTTGGCGGCCTGGGTCCTGTGGGGCTCCCCTCCGCAACTCCTGCGGCCCGCGGCCCTGCGCGAACCTGCGCCCGGCCCGCCGGCGCCCTAGAGTCGCCGGGTGAGCGAATTGCGCGACGCCGGTGTGTCCCAGACAGCGCGAGCGGTGGCGGCAGGTGATGTCACCGCACGTGAGGTGGTCGACGCGGCGCTGGCCAGGATCGAGAGCCAGAACCCGCCGCTGAACGCGATCTCGCAACTCATCGCCGACCGGGCGCGAGCCGAGGCCGAGGATCGCGATGCGCACCAGGAGTCCGGTGCCGATCTCGGGCCGCTGCACGGCGTCCCGGTCGTGATCAAGGAAGAGATCGCCGTCGAGGGTCTGGTGACCACGTTCGGTGGCGAGGCCAACTCGGTTCCGGCGGCGGCCGACGCCGAGGTCGTACGCCGACTGCGGGCGGCCGGTGCGGTCATCGTGGCCACCACGACCATGCCGGAGTTCGGGGCCTTCCCCTACACCGAGTCGGCATCACGCGGCTTCACGCGCAACCCGTGGGACCCATCGCGCACGCCGGGCGGTTCGAGCGGTGGCACGGCGGTCGCCGTGGCCAGCGGCATGGTCCCGGTGGGCATCGGCGGCGACGGTGGTGGGTCCATCCGCATCCCGAGCGCCTGCTGCGGGCTGTTCGGGCTCAAGCCGCAGCGCGGTCGAGTCACCAGTGCGCCCAACGAACATCTGTGGTTCGCACTCGGCACCGCCGGCCCGCTGGCGCGCAGCGTCCTCGACAGCGCGATGGTCTATGACGTCATCCGCGGGACGTTGCCCAGCGACCGATTCCACGGCGGCGAGACGGGGTCCTTCGTCGCTGCCGCCGAGCGCGAACCCGGTCGGTTGCGGATCGGTTGGTCGACCACCTCGCCACTGCTCGGTGTCCGCCCGGACCCGCTCCATGTGCGTGCGGTCGAAGAGACCGCCGACCTGCTCACCGGCCTCGGCCACGACGTTCGGCACCTCGACCTCAAGTACCCCGACGTCACGGCGGCGTTCGTTCCGCAGTTCTTCGGGGGGATCCGGGCCGAGGCCGATGCGATGGATCACTACGAACGACTCGAGCGCCGCACCCGCGAGACCTATCGACTGGGCTCCTGGGTGCGCCCCCGGGTCCTCGAGTGGGCGATCGCCCAAAGCGAGAAGGTCGCGGCCAAGGCCGAACAAATGCTGGCCGACGTCGACGTGCTGCTGACCCCGACCATCGCCCACAGGCCTCCCCAGATCGGCATCCTCGACAACCGGGGCACCGTGGCGTCCTCGCTGGTCTCGCAGCCCGCGATCGCCTATTGCGCGTTCTGGAACGTCGCCGGCAACCCCGCCGCGGCGGTGCCGTGCGGCCTCGCAGAGGACGGACTGCCCCTCTCGGTGCAACTGGTGGGACACGCCGACGGCGAACCCACCTTGCTCAGCCTGGCCGCTCAGATCGAGGCGGTCCGACCCTGGCCGACTATCGCGCCCGGAGGACAGTGAATCTCCCGAATCCCTGAGGGAGCGGCGCGCAGCATCTACATTCAAGGGCGTGACTGAGCAAGTCGGGGGGTCCTCAGTGTCCGGGGGCGCAGGTTGGCGCCCGGATCCGTTCGGACGCCATGAGGCCAGGTTCTTCGACGGCAGCGTCTGGACGCCGTATGTGAAGGACGGGGACGAACACGCGCTCGACGAGCCCATCGAGGGTGTGGCTCCCGGCGCGCTGGGCGGGCCGCCGATCCTCACCGAACGGGTGCTGGTCGTCGAGCACGGCGTCGAGGGCGCGCCCCCACTGGGGACCTGCGCGATCTTCGCCTCCGACGGCCGCCGTCTCGGCACGGTGCGGGGAGCGAGTGCCTCAGGGCAGCGTCTCGAGGTGGTCGACGCCGACGGCACGCGCGTGCTCAGCCTCGCGGAGGGGTCGGGTCGCAAGCGTTCGGTGGTGGTGACCGGGCCGCTCGGCAGCGACGTCGGACGCTTCGTCCAGCACAACCGGATGGGGATGACGACCTATGTCATGGAGAGTTCCGGCGGCGCCGAACTGGGCGCGGTCCGCGCGCGCACCTGGGCCGGATGGGACATCCGCATCGAAGACGAGAGCGCCCGGACGCTGGCCCGGGTCGCGAAGACCTGGGAGGGCCTGGACCGCTCGGAGTTCGCGGTCCCCGAGGCCTATGTCGTGCGCGTCGAACACGAGACGCCGGACCCACTGCGCACGCTCACGATCGCTGCCGCGCTGAGCATCGAAGCCATGTTCAGGCGGGATGCCCGAGGCTGATCAACTCGCCTTGCGTGCGGCAGTCTTCTTGGTCGCGGTCTTCTTGGCGGCGGTCTTCTTGGCGGCGGTCTTCTTGACCGGCGCTTTCTTTGCGGGCGCCTTCTTCGCGGGCGCCTTCTTGGTGCTGGACTTCTTGCTCGCGGTCTTGGTGGCCGGCGCCGGCTCCTCGTCGGCGTCCTCGCCACGGGCGCTCTTGGCGGCGGCGACCGAACGCTGCAAGGCGGCGAGCAGGTCGACGACCTCACCGGAGGACTTGGTCGAGGTCGGGGTGCGCTTGATCTCGCCGCCTTCGATCTTGGCCTTCACCAGGGCCTCGACCGCTTCGGCGTAGTCGTCTTCGAACTCGCTGGCGTCGAAGTCTCCGGCCAGGGTCTCCACGAGCATCCGGGCCATGGTGACCTCGGCGTCCTTGACCTCGCCCACCTCGACGGTGAAGTCGGGGGTGCGAACCTCGTCGGGCCACATCATCGTCTGCAGCACGATCACATCGCCGTTCTCGGTCGGTCGCACCCGCAGCACCGCCACGCTGGTGCGCTGGCGCAGGGCCACGGTGACCACTGCCATGCGGTCCGCCTCCTGGAGCGCCTGGCGAAGCAGGGCGTAGGGCTTGGCGCCGGCCTTCTCGGGTTCGAGGTAGTAGCTCTTCTCGAACAGCATCGGGTCGATCTGCTCGGAGGGGACGAACTTCTCCACCGCGATCTCGCGTGAGGAGGTCACGGGCAGGTCGGCCATGTCCTCGTCGGAGAGGATGACCATCTCGCCGTCCTCGGTCTCATATCCCTTGGCGATGTCGGCGTAGGCGACCTCTTCGCCGTCGATGGCGCAGATGCGCTGGTACTTGATCCGGCCCCCGTCCTTGGCGTGGACCTGGCGGAACGAGACGTCGTGCGACTCGGTGGCGGCATACAACTTCACCGGCACGCTGACCAGCCCGAAGGACACCGCGCCCTTCCAGATCGCTCGCATCGTCTTCCCTCTCCTCGAACCGTCGGTACCCCGCACCGGCCCCCAGGGAACCGGTGACCAGTGTGACCCGTGGGGCGCGCAGAATCCATCGCTCGCCCCTGCGGGCAGGCAGGATGGGTGGGTGCTCCCCATGCTCGCCACCAAAGGCACCCACGTACCGGAAGGGTCCGGGTGGTCGCACGAGGTCAAGTGGGACGGCGTGCGCGTGCTGGCCGACACCACAACCGCGGGGACACGGCTGCTGAGTCGCAACGAGAACGCGGTGACCGCCGCCTGGCCCGAACTCAACCGCAGTCCGCTGGGCGCCCGGGACCTCCTGGTCGACGGCGAGGTGATCGCGCTCAACGCGCGTGGCGTGCCCGATTTCCGGGTGTTGCAGATGCGGATGTACGTGCGCAGCGCGGCCACCGCAGCCCGGCTCGCGGAGCAGGTGCAGGCGACCTACATGGTCTTCGACGTGATGCGCCTCGACGGTCGCGACCTCAGCGGCCTGCCGTTGAGCGAACGCCGCGAGATCCTCGCCGGCCTCGGCCTCGACTCCACCTGGCAGGTGCCGGTGGCCTACGACGACGGGCCGATGCTCCTCGAGGCCACGCTGGCCCAGGGATTGGAGGGGATCGTGAGCAAGCGGCTGACCTCGCCGTACCTGTTCGGGCAACGCACCAAGAACTGGCTGAAGTTCGCCCACCGGCACCGCAGGTCCTACGTCGTCGGCGGCTGGCGACCGCAGGAGGGCACCGCCGACCGTCTCGCCTCGTTGCTGGTGGGAGAGCCGACCCCGGCGGGCCTGCTCTATCGCGGTCGAGTCGGCAGCGGGATCGGCGATGCCGCATCGAGGCAACTCAGCGCACTGGTCGCTGGTCTGGGCTGCGCCGAGAGCCCCTTCGCCGACGAGGTGCCGCGCGGCGACGCCGCCGGGACGTTCTGGGTCGAGCCGCAACTGGTCGTCGACGTCGAGACCCACGGGCTGGGCTACGACCGACTCCGGCAACCGTCCTATTGCGGCGTCCGGGCGGATCTGCGCCCGGCGGACCTGGCGGAGCAGTCCTGATGGCCCACGAGCGCACCGAGGTCCACGTCGATGTCGAGGGCCGCACCCTGACCCTGTCGAACCTCGACAAGGTCCTCTATCCGAGCACCGGCACGACCAAGGGTGAGGTGCTCAACTATTACGCGCGGATCGCGCCGGTGCTGCTGCCGCACCTGGCCGACCGAGCCGTCACCCGGATCCGCTGGCCGCACGGCACGGACGACAAGAGCTTCTTCGAGAAGAACGTGCCGGCGGGGACCCCGTCGTGGGTGCGGACGGTCAAGGTTCCGACCACCGGCTCGCGCACCGCGTCCAAGCAGGACGGCACCTTGAGGTTCCCCATCGTCGACGACCTCGCCACGCTCACCTGGCTGGTCAACCTGGCAGCGCTCGAACTGCACGTGCACCAGTGGACCGTGGGGCGCAACGGTCGACCGCGCAACGCCGACCGGTTGGTCATCGATCTCGACCCCGGCGAGTCGGCGGGGCTGCACGAGTGCTCTCGCGTGGCGCTGCTGGTTCGCGAGGCGCTGGCCCAGCGCGACCTGGTCGCCAAACCGGTCACCAGCGGAAGCAAGGGCCTCCATCTCTACGCCGACCTGCCCGGGAGGCTGCCACCCGAGCGATCGACCGAACTGGCCAAGCAGGTTGCCGAGGCGCTGCAGGCCGAGCACCCTCGGCTGGTCACCGCCACCATGTCCAAGGCCAAGCGGGCCGGCAAGGTGTTCCTCGACTGGTCGCAGAACTCCGGATCGAAGACCACGATCTCGCCCTACTCGCTGCGCGGCCGTCAGCGTCCCTGGGTAGCCACACCGGTCACCTGGGCAGAGGTCGAGGCCGGCGCCGAGGACGAGTTGGGGCTCTCGCAGTTCCGCTTCGACCAGGTGCTCGCCCGCGTCGATGAGTGGGGGGACCTGTTCGCATCGCCTGGCTGAACGCGGCCGAGACGGCGCTTCTTGCGGCTCTGTGGGCGCTTCGGGCACCGATTCGCGCCTGATCGGCGTGATTGGGCGGTGATTAATGCCATCTGGTGCCCGCGGCCCTGGGTCGCCACCCTACTATTCGAATATGACTACAAGGGTCGTCATCGTCGAGGACGAGGAGGACATCGCCTTCCCTCTCGTCCGCACGCTCGAACGCGAGGGCTACGACGTCCAATGGCTCGACTCCGGCCAGAAGGCGTTGGAGGACGTTGCGGCCACGCCGGCAGAGGTGGTGATCCTCGACCTCGGCCTGCCCGACATGGACGGCCTCGAGGTCTGTCGCAAGATGCGCGACCAGGGTTTCGAGGGCGCGATCATGATCGTGACCGCCCGTGCCGGCGAACTCGACCGGGTGGTCGGTCTCGACTACGGCGCCGACGACTACATGTCCAAGCCGTTCGGCCTCGCCGAACTGCAGGCCCGCGTCCGCGCACTGCTGCGCCGCACCAGCGGGGGAGCGGGCGGCGAGGACGCCATTCCCCCGGGCGGACTGCGCATCGACGTCGCCGCTCGCCGGGTCTTCTCCGGCAACGACGAAGTGCCGCTGACGGGCAAGGAGTTCGAGGTCCTCAGCGTGCTGGCAGCCAACCGCGACAAGGTGGTCTCCCGAGACCGGCTGATGGCCGATGTCTGGGACGAGAACTGGTACGGCTCGACCAAGACTCTCGATGTCACCATCGGTCGCCTGCGCCAGAAACTCGAAAGCGTCGGCGTCACCGAAAAGGTGGTGGCCGTTCGGGGTGTGGGGTTCCGGCTCGAAGGCGCGCCCACCGCTTCTTGAGGGGCGTCCGGTGACGGATGCGTGAACGTCTGACCGTCGCGTTCGTCGCGGTGACGGTCACGCTGCTGCTGGGCGCGCTGCTGACGCGCTCCTACACCGCTGAGACGCGGCTTCGGACCTTCGAACGCATCGAGGTCGACGCCCAGGCCACCCGCTTGGCGGCCGTGATCGACCTGGTGTGGGCCGACACCGGCACCGTGAGCGAGGAGTTCCTCCAGAAGTTGGTCGGTGACGACCAACTCCTGCGGGTCGAGGTCGACAGCGCCGCCCCCGTCGAGATCGAAGGCGCGGAGTTCACCACCGATGACGACGGCGAAGACTTCACGGCGGTCCGCCGACTCCCGAGCGGCGGGACCTTGACCCTGATCCAGTCCGACGACTCGGTCGACGAACTGGTGGGCGACGAGCGCGGCTCGATCGCGTTGATGCTGCTGCTGGTGGCCGGCATCGCTGCCGCGGTCGGCTTCCTGGTCTCACGGCTCTTGGCTGCGCCGTTCCTCAAACTGGCGGTCGCCGCCCGGCAACTGGGGCGGGGACGCTTCGACCTCGACCTCCCCTCGACTCGGATCCCCGAGGCCCGCTCCCTGGCCCAGGCCCTCAAGAGCAGCGCCGGCCACCTCCAAGAACGCCTGGCCGGCGAGCACGCCTTCGCCCAGCACGCCTCGCACGTCTTGCGCACCCCCCTGACCGGGCTGCGCCTGGACCTCGAGGACCTCACGTTGCGGGAGGACCTGCCCGACGACGTGCGCGAGACCGCGGCCCACGCGGTGGTGCGTCTCGAACGGATGGACGAGATCGCCGGCGAACTGGTCGACCTCTCGCGCAGCAACAGCCTGATGGTCGGGGCCGAGGTCCCGCTCCACGAACTCGCCCGGGCGTGCGCGCAGACCTGGGCCGACGCGCTGGCACCGCAACGGACCCTGACCGCGGCCGTCGATGGCCGCGTCGAGACGTCCTATACGCCGGGGCCGATCGAATACGTCCTCGACCTGCTGCTCGACGACATCGTGCGCAACGGACTCGGCGCGGTGCGGATGACCTTCGACGCCGATCCCGATGGGTTGCTGACCATCGAGGTGACCTCCGAGGGCGGGACCGAGACGACCGTCGAGAACCGTGCGGTCGCCCAGGCCCGTGCCGTGATCACCGCGCTGGGCGGGCGACTCAACCACGATCGGGCCGGCGAGGGGTTCACGATCCTGCTTCCCCGCCGCTGACCCGCCGCTGATCCTGTCTTGGGCGCTGAGGTCGTCCACAGAAGCGGTCTAGTCGGCTTTCCCTCCCCGCTGGTGGTGGCCTAGCGTCGCTCGTACAGGCCTCGCCTCGTGGGCTTGTCTCTCGGGAAGCGAGGTCACCATGACTTTGACGCACGCCGACGCGACGGCACGCGCCGTGGTCGAGCAGTTGGACCTCCGCGTCCGCGAGCGGGTCCGCCGCGAGGGCGTCGACCCTCAGCGTGAGGCCCCCACCGTGCGCCGGATCGCCGAGACGGTGGTGCGCGACCACGACCAACGCAGCCTGACCGGATCGGTCGCGCCGGTCGCCGACGTCGATGCGGTCGTCGGTGAACTCGTCGCCCGGGTGGCTGGGTTCGGCCCGCTCCAACCGCTGCTCGATGACCCCGACGTCGAGGAAGTGTGGATCAACGACCCGAGCCGTGTCTTCGTGGCCCGCCACGGACGGCACGAACTGACCAACGTGGTCCTCACCCGCGTCCAGGTGGAGGAACTGGTCGAACGCATGCTCAAGAGTTCGGGACGGCGCATCGATGTGAGTCGGCCCTTCGTCGACGCGATGCTCCCCGAGGGCCACCGCCTGCATGTGGTTCTGCAGGGCATCAGCCGAGGGTTCTCCGCCGTCAACATCCGCAAGTTCGTGGTGCGCGCCTCGACACTTCGTGACCTGGTGGGCCTGGGCAGCCTCAGTCCGCAGGCGGCCTCGTTCCTCGAAGCCTCGGTTCGTGCCGGACTCAACATCCTGATCGCCGGGGGCACCCAAGCAGGAAAGACGACGCTTCTGAACTGCTTGGCGGCAGCCATCCCCGGTGGAGAGCGGGTGGTGAGCGCAGAGGAGGTCTACGAACTTCGATTCCCACATCCGGATTGGGTCGCTTTGCAGACCCGCCAGAGCGGCCTCGAGGGGACCGGTGAGATCAGACTTCGTGAACTGGTCAAGGAGAGCCTGCGCATGCGACCGAGTCGACTCCTTGTCGGCGAGGTGCGTGCCGAGGAGTGCCTCGACCTGCTCCTCGCCCTGAACTCGGGCCTGCCCGGGATGTGCACGATCCACGCCAACAGTGCGCGCGAGGCGCTGGTCAAGGTCTGCACCCTGCCACTGCTGGCTGGGGAGAACATCTCGGCGAGGTTCGTAGTGCCGACGGTCGCCGCCTCGGTCGACCTGGTGATCCATATCGGTATCGATGAGCGCGGGCTTCGTCGCGTCAACGAGATCGTGTCGGTTCCGGGTCGCGTCGAGAACGATGTGATCGAGACCGAACCCATCTTTGTTCGCTCCGGGGCCGACCTGTGTCGTGCCGGCGGGATGCCGACGCGGATCGGGAGTTTCGAGCGCCTCGGCATCGACATCCACGCCATCTTGGCCGGCGGAACGTCTGCGACCTCGGTGGGCAGGAGTCGTTGAATGGGCGCACTGGTGGGCCTGGGTGTGGGTGTGGGGCTCTTGCTGATCTGGTCGGCCTTCGCGCTGCCGACGGGCCGCCGTCCTCCGGCCCGGATGGGGACCTCGCGAATCCGCGGCCTGCTCGTGGGTGCGGGTCTGGGCGAGGTCTCGCCGACCGGCTTCCTCGTGCTGTGTCTGGCGCTCGGGGCGGCCACCACCGTGGTGATGCAGGCGGTCTCGGGCGCCGTGCCGGTGGCTGTGGCGTTTGGGTTGATGGGTGCCTGGCTTCCGGTTGCCACCGTGGTGGCCAGGGCCCGGCGACGTCAGCGCGAACTTGCCGAGGTGTGGCCTGAAGCGGTGGACAATCTCG
>JBFIDC010000034.1:0-16516 GCA_041581495.1 Nocardioides sp.
CCTGATCCTCGACCTGGCCGTCAAGGACGGGCGCCTGTCCCGCAACGTCGCGACCGGCGTCAACCTCCCACGGGTGGCCAAGCACGAGCACCTCTACCTCACCCACGACCAGGTCGAGGACCTCGCCACCGAGTGCGGCTACCCGTCGGACCCGAGCAAGCACGCGAGCCTGGACACTCGCACCAACGAGACCTACCGGCTCGTCGTGCTCTTCCTGGCCTACACCGGCGTCCGGTTCGGCGAGATGGCCGCACTGCGCGTCAACCGCATCGACCTCACCCGAGGACGCGCCGCCATCGTCGCCTCCGTCACCCCCGTCCAAGGCCACGGCCTGGTCTGGGGAACACCCAAGAACCACCAACGCCGCGAAGTCCCCATCCCGCCCTTCCTCGTCAGTGAGCTCGGCCGACACCTGGCGGGCAAGACCCTCGACGCCCTCGTGTTCCCCGGCATCCGCAACGGCGAACCCCTCCGGGTCAGCACCTTCCGCACCGCCTTCGACCAAGCAGCGTCGGCGATCGGCGTCCCCGGACTCCACCCCCACCAGCTGAGACACACCGCCGCCAGCCTCGCCATCGCCGCCGGAGCCGACGTCAAAGTCGTCCAACAGATGCTCGGCCACGCCTCAGCCACCATGACCCTCGACACCTACGGCCACCTCTTCGAGGACCGACTCGACGAAGTCGGCACCGCCATGAACGCCGCCCGCGAAGCCGCCCAACAACGCCGTGCAGCAGCCCGCGATGTACCTGCTGTTGCCCCCGCGTTGCCCCAGGCGATTGCGGAGGCGGCCGAAGTGACAACTGACGAAAGGGCCCGGACCGCGTCTCCGCAGGTCAGGACCCATGTAGCCGATGAGTACCCCCGACCGGATTCGAACCGGCGCTACCGCCGTGAGAGGGCGGCGTGCTAGGCCGCTACACAACGGGGGCCTGACAACTCGCGGAACTTTACAGAAGATGCGACGACCCGGCCAAATCATGAGGCCGGCCGCCGCGGTGAATCGTGTTTCTGCGCTGGGATACTAGGACTCGAACCTAGACTAACTGGATCAGAACCAGTCGTGCTGCCAATTACACCATATCCCACTGACTTACTGGTGTTTGGCCGGTTCCCCGCTGGGTTCCCGAGCCGAGGAGAAACCTTACACGCGGGGTTCGGAGGCCTCCAAAACCGGCTCCTTCGGGGCCGCGGTCCGGGTCTGGATCCCGGCCCGTCGAGACACCAAGGTGACGAGCGCGAGGAAGGTCAACGACTGCGTCAGCGTCACCGGCAACTGCCACCAGGTCCCACCGCTGGGGTTGAGGGCCGAACTCATGTCGCCGTAGGCCAACGCGGCGGCATAGGCCAAGAAGTTGTTGAGCACGTGCATGGCCAGGCCCGCCTCGAGACCTCCAGTGGTGATCACCAGGACCCCTGCCACCAACCCGAACGCCAGCCGATCGACGAAGATCGGCGCGTCCTGAGCGCCGTGGGCGAGCGCGAACAGCACGGCCGGCAGCAGCACCGCGGCGGCGTACGCCGCACGCGGGCCGAGCGGGGCGAAGAGCCCACCGAACGCCTGGGTGAGGTAGCCCCGGAACGCGTACTCCTCACCCGCCGCTTGAAGCGGGGTGAGCAGCACGATGACCAGCACGAAGTCCCGAGTGGTGGTGCTCCAGGAGTTGAGGTCGCCACTGAGGTCACCGGTGTCGGAACCGGCGGGCAGGACCGCCGCGACCCCGATGGTGGCCAACAGGGCGAGGAAGGCGAGGCCGAAACAAGCCAGCATCCAACCCCAGCGCAGACGTGGGCGCACCGAAGCCAGCCAGCGGGGCCGCAGGCCGTGCAGCAGCCAGGACACCCCCATGACCACCGGGATGGCTGCGGCCAGGGTGAGGTTCAGGTGGGCCAGCAGGAGTGGCGTGGTGTTGGAGGTGTCGGTGAGCCGATCGATCGCGGAGTTCAGGCCCGAACCCTGGAGCACGAGGACCAGCAGGAAGCTCGCCTGCAGGACGAGGACCACCACGAAGTAGGCCACCAACGCGGCCACGATGCCAACGATCGGCCGCCACCAGCCGTGTTTCCCCCAGCGGCCGGTGCGGTGGATCAGGTGGTACTGCGCCGGAGTGTTGGTCACCTCAGGGCTGCCGTCAGTCGAGACAGACTCCGCTCCCGCCCCAGCAACTCCATGGACTCGAACAGCGGCGGCGAGATCCGCCGGCCGGTGATCGCCACCCGCACCGGGCCGAAGGCGACCCGGGGCTTGAGCTCCATCTGGTCGATCAGACGTGTCTGCAGTGCGTCCTGGATCGCCGCGGTCGACCACTCCCCCAACGTCGAGACGGCCTCATGAGCGGCCGCGACCACCGCGAGCCCGGTCTCGTCGAGCAGTTTGGCCGCGTCGTCCGGGTCGACGGCGAAGTCGTCCTCATCGACGAAGAGGAACTCCAACAGCGGGGCCGCTTCGGTCAGCTTGTTGATCCGTTCGGCAACCAGAGGCATGGCCAGTTCGAGCAACTGCGCATCGGCGTCGTGCACCGGGTCGCCGACGACGCCGGCGTCCTTGAGGAACGGCAGCACCCGGTGGCTGATCTCTTCGACCGAGAGGAGTCGCATCTGCGAGGCGTTGATCGCATCGCACTTCTTGATGTCGAAGCGCGCCGGGTTCTGGTTGACGTCGCCGATGTCGAAGGCCTCGACCATCTCTTCCATCGAGAACACGTCGCGGTCCGCGGCGATCGCCCAGCCCAGCAGCGCGAGGTAGTTCAACAGCCCCTCCGGCAGGTACCCCTGGTCGCGGTAGGCCAGCGCGTTCGCCTCGGGGTCACGCTTGGAGAGCTTCTTGTTGCCCTGCCCCATGACGTAGGGCAGGTGCCCGAACTGCGGCGGGCCGGACCCGATGCCGATCTCTTCGAGTGCGGCATAGAGGGCGATCTGTCGCGGCGTGGACGACAGGAGGTCCTCGCCGCGCAGCACGTGGGTGATCTCCATCATCGCGTCATCGACCGGGTTGACCAGCGTGTAGAGCGGGTCCCCGTTGGCGCGGGTGAGCGCGAAGTCGGGCACGTTCTCGGTCTGGAAGGTGACCGTGCCACGGACCAGGTCGTCGAATGAGATCTCGCCGTCGGGCATCGGGAAGCGCAGCACCGGGCGGCGGTCCTCGGCCTCGAAGGCTTCCTTCTGCTCCTGGGTGATCGTGCGGCAGAACCGGTCATAGCCCTGGAGTTTGGAGCCGGACGCCTGCCGACGTGCGTCGACCTCTTCGGTCTTGCAGTAGCAGGGATAGACCTTGCCGGCGGCGACCAGTTTGTCGATGGCCGCGACATAGTGATCGCCGCGCTCGCTCTGCTTGTAGGGCGCGAAGGGGCCGCCGACCTCGGGGCCCTCGTCCCAGTCCAGGCCGAGCCAGCGGAAGAGGCTGATCAGGGCGTCGTAGGACTCCTGGGTGTTGCGAGCGGTGTCGGTGTCCTCGATGCGGAACACGAAGGTGCCGCCGTGGTGTCGCGCGAAGGCCCAGTTGAACAGCGCGGTGCGGACCAGGCCGACGTGCGGGCTGCCGGTGGGGCTCGGCGCCATCCGCACGCGCACGGGGCGAGGGTTCGCGGCGCTCATCGTGAAGCCACCTTGTTGGCCAGCGAGCCGAGGCCCTCGATGGAGATCTCGACCTCGTCGCCGACCTCCATCGGCCCGACACCCTCGGGGGTGCCGGTGAGGATCACATCGCCGGGCAGCAGCGTCATCACGCTGCTGACGTGGGCGATCAGGGAGGGGATGTCGAAGATCATGTCGGCCGTCGAACCATCCTGGACGACATCACCGTTGAGGTAGGTCTGCACGCGCCGTCCCTTGTTGAAGTCGTCCGGGTCGAGGTCGGTCTCGATCCATGGTCCCAGTGGGCAGAAGGAGTCGAAGCCCTTGGCTCGGGTGAACTGGACGTCGCCCTTCTGCAGGTCGCGAGCCGTGACGTCGTTGGCGATCGTGTAGCCGTGGATCACATCGGTGGCCTTCTCGACCGGAACGTCGCGGCAGATCCGGCCGATCACCACCGCGAGTTCGCCCTCGTAGTGCACGTTGCTCGACTGCGGCGGATAGAGGATCGGGTCACCGGGCCCGACCACGCTCGTGTTCGGCTTGAGGAACATCAACGGCTCGGCGGGGACATCACTGCCCATCTCGGCCGCGTGCGCGGCGTAGTTGCGGCCGATCCCGACCACCTTGCTGCGCGGCAGGACCGGCGCGAGCAGTCGTACGTCGGCGAGTTTGTGCTGCTCCTCGAGCAACTTGATGCCGACATAGAGCGGGTCGCCGGCCAGACTGATGATGACCGCGTCATCGTCGAGTTGGCCGTGCTCGTCGAGGTCTCCGGCGACGACGCCGTACTGAGGGTCTTCACCGGTGGTGAATCTGGCAATGCGCACGAGTTCGAGCCTATCCGCGCCGCCCCTACCCTGATCGGGTGGAGGTCTTGGACGAGCCGACGTGGCGGGCGCTTCGGGCGACCCATGAGGCGCGGGTGGACGCCTTGGTCGCCGACCACCTCGCGCGGCGACACGAGGGCATCGCACACCCGGTGCACGACTTCTTGTTCACCTACTACTCCTTCCGGCCGACCCAGTTGCGCCGCTGGCACCCCGGGTACGGCGTCGAACTGGCCGGCCGCGAGGACCAGACGCTGACCTCGGCCGACCTCGAGACCAAGCGGACCCTGATCGAGGGCACCCACCGCCTGCTGAACGCCACCGCCTCCCGCTCCGGCAACTTCGGGTGCTTCGGGCTGCACGAGTGGGCGATGGTCTATCGCCAATCCCCGGACCAGACGCGACACCCCCGGCCGCTGCGGCTGGGCCGCGAAGGCACAGACGCGGTCGTGGACTCCCACCGGATCGCCTGCTCGCACTTCGATGCGTTCCGGTTCTTCACCGAGCCTGCACGACCGCTCAACACCCTCAACCCCGCATCCCACAACCGGCCCGACTTCGAGCAGCCGTCGTGCCTGCACGCCGGCATGGACCTCTACAAGCACGCGTTCCGGCTCGCTCCGCTCATCTCCTCCGAGCTGATCGCCGACTGTTTCGAACTCGCCCGCGACATCCGCGTCCTCGACATGCGCGCAGCGCCCTATGACCTGCGCGACCTCGGCTACGAACCGGTGCGGATCGAGACCCCCGACGGCAAGGCCGAGTACGCCGCAGCCCAGCGGGGGTTCGCTACGCGCGCGGCGCCGCTACGCGCCGAACTCATCGACAGGTGCGAGTCCCTGCTGGGGGTGCCCTCCGCCACCATGTCTCCATGAACTTCGAAGCCGAACTGTGGGAGCACGAGGGCCAGGGCGCCTGGTGCTTCGTCACGGTTCCCGATGAGACCAGCGAGGACATCAGGCTCAGCGGCGCCGAGCCGGCCGGGTTCGGGTCGATCCGGGTCGAGGTCACCGTCGGGGCCTCCACCTGGCAGACCTCGGTGTTCCCCGACAAGACCTCGGGCTGCTTCGTCCTGCCGGTCAAGAAGGCGGTGCGCACAGCAGAAGGCATCGAGGTCGGTGACCTGATGTCGGTCGAGATCGAACCGCTGTGATCAGGTGGGCCGGGTGAGCGAGATCCGCGGCGAGGACTGGTACGGCGAAGACCTGGCCGGGGTTCAGCACAGCGGCGTGCGGTTCGTCGACGTCGACTTCACCGAGGTCCGCACCCGGGGAGCCACGTTCGAGGACTGCGTGTTCGAGAGTTGCCGCTTCAACGCTTCGGCGCATGATGCGACCGCCTTCGTCGGCTGCACCTTCAGCGGGTGCAACCTGTTCGATGTGACCTTCGAGGGCTGCAAGCTCTCGGGGACCACGTTCAGCCGCTGCACCCTCAAGCCCATCACTGTCCGCGGCGGATCCTGGCGCGGCGTCAGCCTGCGCGGCGCCGACCTGAGCGGCCAGGACCTCTCGGGGGTGGACCTGCGCGACGCCGACCTGTCGGCAGCGCGGCTCAAGGGTGCGCGGCTGCGCGGCGCCAACCTGGGCGGCGCCCTGTTGCGCGAGTGCGATCTCACCGAGGCAGATCTGCGTGGCTGCGCACTCGACGGCGTCGAGCTGACGGCGGCGGTGCTGCGCGGCACCATCGTGGATCTCCACGGCGCCGTCGCTCTGGCCGAGCTGACCGGCGCGGTCGTGGACGCCACGGCGCAGTGACCAAGGTGGTCGGGGATACTGAACGCCATGACGTTCGACCAGCTCGCGACCTCCATCCTCGATGGCTTGCCGGCAACTGAAGACGACGCCCTGTCAGTGCTGCGCGCCCACGACGACGAACTCCTCGACCTGGTGGCCGCGGCCGGCAGGCTGCGCCGCGAGCACTTCGGCAACACGGTCAAGGTCAACTACCTGGTCAACCTCAAGTCCGGGCTGTGCCCGGAGAACTGCAACTACTGCTCCCAGGCTCTGGGTTCGGCCGCCGACATCCTCAAGTACAAGTGGCTCAACACCGACGAGGCACTCGAGCAGGCCACCGCCGGACTCAAGGGCGGCGCCACCCGGGTGTGCATGGTCTCCAGTGGTCGCGGCCCGACCAACAAGGACGTCGACCGGGTCGCCGACATGGTCGGCACCATCAAGTCCGAGCACCCCGACGTCGAGATCTGCGCCTGCCTGGGGCTGCTCAAGGACGGCCAGGCCGAGCGCCTGCGCGAGGCGGGCGTCGATGCCTACAACCACAACATCAACACCGCCGAGTCCCACCACGACCAGATCGTGCAGACCCACACCTACGCCGACCGGGTCGACACCGTCGAGAAGGCCAAGACCGCCGGGCTCTCCCCCTGCAGCGGCCTGATCGCCGGCTTGGGCGAGACCGACGAGCAGTTGGTCGAGGCGCTCTTCGCGCTGCGTGACCTCGACTCGGACTCGATCCCGATCAACTTCTTGATGCCCTTCGACGGCACGCCGTACGAGAACACCTGGGAACTCTCACCGATGCGCTGCCTCAAGATCCTGGCGATGGCGCGCTTCGTGTGCCCCGACAAGGAGATCCGGATCGCCGCCGGCCGTGAGATGCACCTGCGCAGCATGCAGGGCCTGGCACTTCAGGTCGCGAACTCGATCTTCCTGGGCGACTACCTGACCTCCGAGGGCCAGGCTGCCGAGGCCGACCTCGAGATGATCCGCGACAACGGTTTCACCGTGCTGGGTGCCGCGCCACAGGCCGATCAGCCCGCCCAGGCGCACGACCCGGCCAAGCGGCGGCGCGGTGCCGGCACCGCGCTCGCACCCAATGCCTGAGCCCTCAACATCCCTGCTCGCCTACGACCGCGAGCACCTGTGGCATCCCTACACCTCGATGACCGACCCCACGCCGGTCCGTCTGGTCGAGAGCGCCTCAGGCGTACGCCTGCGACTGGCCGATGGCACCGAACTGATCGACGGCATGTCGTCGTGGTGGGCGGCGATCCACGGCTACGCGGTGCCCCAACTCGATGCGGCGCTCGCCGACCAGTCCGCGCGGATGTCGCACGTGATGTTCGGGGGACTCACCCACGCCCCCGCCGTCCGTCTCGCCGAACGACTGGTTGACCTCTCCCCTGCCGGGCTCGAGCACGTCTTCCTCGCCGACTCCGGGTCGGTGAGCGTGGAGGTGGCGCTCAAGATGGTGATCCAGCACCAGCGCGGGATCGGGCGACCCGAGCGGACGCGGATGCTGACCCTGCGCAGCGGCTACCACGGCGACACCTTCGGGGCGATGAGCGTGTGCGACCCGGTCGGCGGGATGCACTCGATGTTTGCCGAGGTCCTCCCCCAGCAGGTCTTCGCCGACCAACCACCGGCTCGCGGCGGCGATGTCTCCGCGTGGTCGACGTCGTTCCGCGCCCTGGCGGCCGAGCATGCGCACGAACTCGCCGGGATCATCGTCGAACCGCTGCTCCAGGGCGCCGGCGGCATGCACGCCTACGACGCCGGGTGTCTGCAGACGATGCGCGAGGTGGCCGACGAGCACGATCTGGTGCTGGTCTTCGACGAGATCGCCACGGCCTTCGGCCGCACCGGCGCCATGTTCGCCGCCGAGGTGGCAGGTGTGAGCCCGGACATCATGTGTGTCGGCAAGGCGCTGACCGGCGGCTACCTGACGCTGGCCGCCGTGCTCACGACCGGCGAGGTCGCCCGCGGCATCTCGGCCTCCGAATCGGGCATGCTGATGCACGGTCCGACCTACATGGGGAACCCGCTCGCCTGCGCCGTCGCGCTGGCCAGTCTCGATCTGCTGGAGTCCTCGGACTGGGCGGCGAACGTCGCTCGGGTTGGCGCTGCTCTCGAACGCGGCCTGGCACCGCTGCGCTCAGCGCCAGGGGTCGCCGACGTCCGCACCCTCGGGGCGGTCGGGGTCGTCCAACTCGACCATCCGGTCGACGTGGTCAAGGCCACCGACGCGGCGGTCGAGGAGGGTGTCTGGCTGCGCCCGTTCCGCGACCTGATCTACACGATGCCGCCCTATGTCGCGACCGATGACGACGTGGCGCGGATCTGTCGCGCCATCGCGAGAGCCGCGGAGGTCGGATGACCTGGTCGCAGTGGCTCGCCCAGCAGTCCGTGCGTCGCGACGACGCCGGCTTGCGCCGTTCGCTGACTCCCCGCGGTCCCCGCGACGGGCTGATCGACCTGGCCGGCAACGACTACCTCGGACTCTCCCAGGACCCGGCGGTCATCGCCGCGGCCGCGGCCGCGGCCCAGCACTGGGGCGCCGGCGCCGGGGCCTCCCGGCTGGTGACCGGCACCCTGGACCTGCACGTCGATCTCGAACGGGCGCTGGCGGCCTACACCGGCCAACCTGCGGCCCTGGTGACCGGCAGCGGTTATGCCGCCAACCTCGCCGTCGTCACCGCCCTGGCCGACCGCGAGTGCCTGATCGTCTCCGACGCACACATCCACGCCTCACTGGTCGACGCCGCCCGACTCTCGCGGGCCGAGATCGCGGTCATCCCGCACTCCGACGTCGCCGCCTGTCGCCGCGCCCTCGAGGGCGCGAACGGCCGCCGCGCCCTGGTGCTGGCCGAGTCGATCTATTCGGTGCTCGGTGACGAGGGTCCGCTGGTCGAGTTGGCGCAGGTGTGCCAGGAGTTCGGCGCCCTGCTGATCGTCGACGAGGCTCACGGACTCGGCGTCCACGGGCCGGGCGTGGTGCAGCGCCTCGGGCTCGCGGGGCATCCGAACCTCGTGGTCACCCTGACGCTCTCGAAGTCCCTGGGCAGCCAGGGCGGCGCCGTGTTGGGGCCACCGGAACTGATCGACCACCTGGTCAACACCGCGCGTCCCTTCATCTTCGACACCGCGCTCGCGCCCGCCGCCGCCGGTGCCGCGCTGGCGGCGCTGGGTGTGTTGCGAGACCGGCCGGACCTGCCCGCCCTGGCACGCTCGCGGGTCGAGGACCTCGCGGGACAACTCGGCGTCCCAGCACCTGCAGGCGCCGTCGTGTCGGTGCCGATGCCCTCACCTCAGGCTGCGGTCGCCGCCCATGCCGCGGCACGTGCCCAGGGCATCGCCGTCGGCTGCTTCCGCCCGCCGTCGGTGCCCGACGGCATCTCTCGACTGCGAATCACCGTCAGCGCCGGAGTTCCCGATCAGGACTGGGCACGGGCGGTCACCGTGCTCGTCGGGATCGCCAAGGACCACGCGTGAGCGCCGGCCGGACCGTGGTTGTCACCGGGACCTCGACGGGAGTCGGCAAGACCGTCGCCACCGCCGCCCTGGCAGCGCAGGCGGCCCGCGAGCCGGGGTCGGTCGTGGTGGTCAAGCCCGTGCAGACCGGTGCCGCCGACGGCGACTCCGACGCCCGCGAGGTGCAGCGACTGACCGGCGTCGACGTGCAGGAATGGACGGTGCTCGACGAGCCGCTGGCTCCCGACACGGCCGCGCGACGGCAGGGCGTCGAGATCCCGTCCGTGGCGTCATACGTCTCCCGTATCGCGGCGCTGGAGCACGACACCGTCATCGTCGAAGGTGCCGGCGGGCTGTTGGTGCGACTCGATGCCGACGGTGGCACGTTGCTCGATCTCGCGGCCCTCCTGAACGCCGTGGCCGAGGTGGAGGTGGTCGTCGTGGCCGCCGCAGGCCTCGGCACCCTCAACCACACCGAACTCACCGTGGGGGCTCTGCGGGCCCGTGGCCTCGAACCAGCGGGGCTGATCGTGGGGTCCTGGCCGGCTCAGCCCGGCCTGGCCGAGGAGTGCAATCGCGAGGATCTGCCTCGCCTCACCCGCGTACGGGTGATCGCGACGATCCCCGAGGGATCGAGCGCTCTCAGCCAGGCGGACTTCGAGCGGGCAGCCCCGACCTGGTTCGCCTGAGCGCTGCTCAGAACTCGCTGGGGCAGACGGCCGGATAGGTCACCTTGAGAGTCTGTCCCTCGGGGAACGCTTTGCTCTTGGGATTCTTGGCCTTGATCGTGCGATAGAGCCACACCGACATCGACTTGCCCTTGACGGTGCAGGTCATCTTGGTCCGCTTGCTCAGAATCAACTTGCCCTTCTTCGACTCCGAGCAGGGCTGGCCGTCCGGGCAGATGCGCTGCTTCTTCGGTCGCACCGTCGCCCGCTTGGAACCCCACCCCTTCCAGTGCCCAGGCTTGGCGCTCTTGGACTCGATGAAGACATAGGACGATCCCGCCGCCGCCAGACTCTTGGGTTTGCGAACCCCGATCGTGGAGTCGGTGTAGCCGAATCCCTTGTAGTACTGGCTCGTGTAGGCGTAGGTCCGCTTCGCCTTCGCCGCGTTCGCGGCTCCCCCTGCGGTGAGGCCGATGCTTGCCACGAGGCCGAGGACCACCACGAGGGCCATCGTGAGCCGACTGCGAGTCATAACGATCTCCTTGGGTCAGCCCGAGAAGGTGCGCGTCGATCCACCCTAGGACTGGACCAGCACTCTGGCCAGGGATCGCACCCGCCGCTCACCACCCCGGCGGCGTGCGATCTCGCCACGGCGCAGCCGCCTCGATCTGGGCGCAGACCGAGAGCAGCAGTTCCTCCTCGGCCGGCCGAGCCGCGAGCATCACGCCGACGGGCAGGCCGTCATCGGTCCAGTGCAGCGGCAGCGACGCGGCAGGCATCCCGGTCACGTTCCAGGCCGAGGTCCAGGGGGTGAATGCCTTCTGTGCCTCGAAGTCGGCCGCCGGATCGTCGTCGTTGCGCAGCGCGCCGACCTTCAGCGGCGGCGCGGCCAGGGTCGGGCTGAGCACGACGTCGTAGGCCGCCAGGGCGTCGAGCGCCTGGGCGGCGAAGCGGCGCATGGCGCCCAGTGCGAGCCCGAACTCGGGGCCGTTCACCGCTCGTCCGCGGTCGCTGAGCCAGCGGGTCAAGGGCCGCAGCAGATGCTCGCGCTCGGGCGGGACCACCGACATCGCGGTCAGCACCGCCCAGCAGGTCTCGAAGACCGGCACCGCCTCTGGTGGCAGCGGCGGCGCGACGTCCTCGACGTGATGGCCGAGGCTTTCGAGCAGGTGCGTGGCTTCCGCCAACGCGGTGCTGCACGCGGCGTCCACTGGCGCGTGGGCGATGATCGGATCGGGGATCCGGGCGATCCGCAGCGTGCCCGGGTCGCGATCACACGCCTCGAGGAACGTCCCCGATGGCGGCGGCGCCCACGCGGGGTCACCCACCCGGCGACCGGCGAGGACATCGAGCATGGCCGCCGCGTCGCGGACGGTTCGGGCGATCGGGCCGGCCGTGGCCAGTCCCACGGGGTCGCCATACATCGGGTAGCCGCTGATCCGGCCCCGGGTCGGTTTGAGGCCGAACAGTCCACAACAGGACGCCGGGATCCGGATCGAGCCACCGCCGTCGGAGCCCTGGGCGATCGGCACCAACCCGGCCGCGACCGCTGCCGCGGCGCCGCCGGAGGACCCTCCGGCCATCCGAGTGCGGTCCCACGGAGTCACGGCCGGCGGGTACCCCTCGGGCTCGGTGTAGCAGGGGGAACCGAACTCGGGGGTCGAGGTCTTGCCGAGGCTGATCATCCCAGCCGACTCGATGGCCAGGGTCACTGCATCGCTGACGTCCGGGACGAAGTCGGCGAAGGCCGGCGAGCCGAACGCCGTGGGTACGCCGGCGGTCAGGTTGAGGTCCTTGATCGCGGTCGGAACGCCGTGCAGCGGACCGTCTTGGTCTCCCACGGGCAGAGCCCGCGCCCGCTCGAGGGCCAACTCCGATGTCACGGTGATGAACGCGCCGACGTCGTCGAGACGCTGTGTGCGCTCGAGGTAGTGCTCGGTCAACTCCAGCGCCGACACCTCTCGGCGCCGGACCAGATCTGCCTGCTCGAGTGCGCTCAGGTCATGGAGTTCGGCCACGTCCCGAACCTAGCCCGTTGAGCGGTTGCGTTCAGGCTGCGAGCGTTTCCTGCCCCGCGTCGACCAGTCGTGCGATCAGCGTGGCGAAGTTCGACCTCGCTTCGCTGTTCGTGAAGACGTCGATCTCGAGGCTCGACTGCGAGACCACGAGGTCCTCCAGCACTGCGGCTCCCGCGATTCGGGCCGACTTGACTGTGTCTTCGTGCGCCCACTTGCCGCCGTACGGCGTGGGCGTCACGCCCGTGACACCCAGAGGCTTGCCCACGATGGCACCCGCGCCGTAGGGCCGCGAGAGCCAGTCGATGGCGTTCTTGATCACCGCGGGCATGGTGCCGTTGTACTCGGGCGTGACAACGAGAAGTCGGTCCGCCGCGGCGACCCGGGCGCGGAACTCGCGCACCTGTGCTGGGACGTCGTCCTCGTCGAGGTCCTCGTTGTAGAAGGGCAATGCGTCGAGCCCGGTCGCGATCTCGATATGTACGCCTCGGGGTGCCTGCTCGCGGATCATCTCGGCGAGGTGGCGGTTGACGGAGCCGGCACGCAGGGAACCGACCAGAGTGAGAATTGTGGTAGTCATGCACCACTAAACGGACTGCAGTCCGTTTATATTCCAGGTGTCGGAGAGGCTTTTGGCTCTACCCTGAGCGGCGATGAGCGACATCCACCAACTACCCCTGCTCAGCGATGTCGCGCCCGAGCGAAGCGACGCGGCGCGCAATCGTGTGGCGATCCTGCGCGCCACCGAGGAACTCATCGCCGAGAGCGGCATTCATGCGGTCACCATGGATGCCGTCGCGGCGAGGGCCGGGGTCGGCAAGGGCACCCTGTTCCGCCGCTTCGGGTCCCGCGAGGGCCTGATGGCGGCGATGTTGAACTTCTCGGAGGCCGAATGGCAGGCCGAGGTGATCTCGGGGCCTCCCCCGCTCGGCCCCGGCGCGGACCCCATGTCGCGTCTGCTGGCATTCGGCCGGTCCCGAGCCGAACGCACGCTTCGACATTCCGACCTCATCAGCGCCGCCGGGGCAGCGGCGAATCGTTCCTACGCGGCGTACTCGTTCACCGCCATGCATGTGCGCTATCTGCTCGGCGAACTCGGCGTCTCTGGGGACATCCCGGTCCTGGCCACCGCGTTGTTGGCCCCGCTCGAGGCCCCGATCCTGGCCCACCAGGTCGATGCAGACGGGCTCAGCCTTCAGCGGATCCAGGACGGCTGGGCTGAGGTGGCCCACCGCATCGTCCAACGCTGACACATCACCAGATAGCGCCTGCGCAGGCGCGCGTACGGGACGGGTCAGCTTCGGTGGTGGCGGCGCAGGCCGTAGGTGAAGCCATCGATGAGGGCGCGCCACGACGCCTCGATCACGTTGTGACCGACCCCCACGGTGACCCAGGGCGATTCGCCGTCGCTCGTCTCGATCAGGACGCGGGTGATGGCGTCGGTGCCGTGCCCCTGGTCGAGGATGCGCACCTTGTAGTCGATGAGTTCGAACTTGGTGACCTCGGGGAACGCCTGGCCGATGGCCAGTCGCAACGCGTGGTCAAGTGCGTTCACCGGACCGTTGCCCTCACCGGTGACGACGTAGCGCACGCCTTCGGCCTTCAGTTTCACCGTCGCCTCGGAGACGGCCTCGCCGCCCGGTTGGGTCTCGGTGATCACCCGCCACGATTCGACGTCGAAGAAGGCGGGCCTGGAGCCCTCGACCATCTCAGCGAGCAGCAGTTCGAAGGACGCATCGGCCGCCTCGAAGGTGAAGCCCTTGGACTCCAACTCCTTGACCCGTTCGGTCACGGCCGTGACGAGTTCTCGGTCATCGGAGAGGTCGAAGCCCAGTTCGCGGCCCTTGAGTTCGATCGAAGCGCGCCCGGCCATGTCCGAGACCAGCAAGCGCATGTCGTTGCCGACCCGCTCGGGCTGGGTGTGTTGATACAGATCCGGGTCGACCTTGATCGCGCTGGCGTGCAAGCCGGCCTTGTGGGCGAAGGCCGAGGACCCGACGTAGGGCTGGCGGGAGGCGGGCGGGAAGTTCGTCACCTCGGCCACCGCGTGCGCGATCCGGGTCGAGTCGGCGAGCATCCCCTCCGGCAGCACCGCCCGGTCGAGCTTCAACTCGAGGTTGGCGACCACGGTGACGAGGTCGGCGTTGCCGGTGCGCTCGCCGTAGCCGTTGATGCAGCCCTGGACGTGGCTGGCACCGGCGTCGACGGCCGCGAGCGAGTTGGCGACCGCACACCCGCTGTCGTTGTGCGCGTGGATCCCCACGCGAACTCCGGTGGACTCGACCACGTCGTGGACCACATCGGAGACCCAGTCGGGAAGCATGCCGCCATTGGTGTCGCACAGGGCGATGACCTCGGCGCCGGCCTCGTAGGCGGTGCGCAAGACCTCGAAGGCGTAGTCACGATTTGCTCGATAGCCGTCGAAGAAGTGCTCGGCGTCGAGGAAGACCTGCTGACCCTCGGCTCGCAGATGTCCGACCGTGTCGGCGATCATCGCCAGGTTCTCGGCCAAGGTGGTGCGCAGGGCGAGTTCGACGTGGCGGTCGTGGGACTTGGCCACCAGCGTGACCACCGGAGCCCCACTGTCCCGCAGTGCGGCGACCAGCGGGTCATCGGCCGCCGCGACTCCGGCCCGTCGGGTGGCCCCGAAGGCAGCCAGCTTCGCGTAGCGCAGATCCAGTTCCTGGGCCGCGCGCCTGAAGAACTCGGTGTCCTTGGGGTTGGACCCGGGCCACCCACCCTCGATGTAGCCGACCCCCAGCCCATCGAGTTGCCGCGCAATGGTGAGTTTGTCGGCGACGGAGAGGTTGAGCCCCTCCTGCTGGGCGCCGTCGCGCAGGGTCGTGTCATAAACGTGGAAGTCGCCGTGCAGGTCCATCGGAGGGAACTCCTGGGTCAAGGTCAAGAAATGAAAAAAACCTCTCGAGTGCGAGAGGTTGGCGCGTCGAGGGGGCTCGACGCGCTAAACGATGATGATCAGTTGGTGCTGGTTCACACCCCACTGGTGCCATGGACCGATAGTTCTTGCCCGGCGACCTGTCCGGACAGCGGACGCCCGTCACCGGGCACCCAGTCAGAACCGGCGTTGGCCACGACCCACGCCGCGACCAGGCAGCAGGCCAGAACGACACCGATGGCGAGCGCCCAGCGGCCCGGAGTGCGCGAGAGCGGGTGCACGACCCGCGCCAGCGGCCCTCGGACGCGGGCTCCCCCCGGTCCGCTCCAGATCGCCACACCCAGCACCGCGCCGCACACCGCCAACGTCACGGTCTCGCCGGCGAGGAAGGCATAGCAGAGCAGGGCGGCAGCCACCGCCAGACCGAGGCTCCAGAGCAGGAGCACGAGCGTGCCGGGGATGGAGCGCACCAGATCCCAGGGTGTCCCCAACAGGAACTGCACGCCGTCGTACCACTTGCGGCCGCGCAACTGGCGTCGGTGACCCGCGGCACTGACGGCCAGCGAACCGCTGCGCAGCACCCAGGTCAGCAGGATCAGCGTCACCAACCCCGCCCACGGCGCAGCAGCTACGGCGGCGCCGCTGGCCAGACCCAACGAGGCGAGCAATCCGGCCCGGCGCAGCCGCTGCGGCCACGGCGCACGTGGCTCGGGTGTCGGATCGAACCAGTTCTCTGCCCACGGGTCGAGGGCGTCGTCATCCCAGTCGGTGAGGGTGCGCTCCTCGCTGAGGACTCGCGTCGACTCGGGCACCTCGGACAGGTCGTCGGTCGGCTCATCCGACCGCGGCAGTGCGGCCAGGAGATAGGGCAGCGTCTGATCGGTGGTCTCATCGAACTCTTCAGCGCCGTCATTCATACCCGACAACGAGCCTGAGAGGACTCGGATCTCGGTGAGGGTCGGTCGCTGGTGGGGTTCGGGGTGCAGCGCCTGGGTGAGCACGGCCCGCAGCGGCTCGGAGATGCCGCTCAGGTTGTGCTCGCCGCGGCGCACCCGGTCCATGATCGCGATGGAGGGACCCCGCCCGAACGGTGGGCGACCGGTCGCGGCATAGGCGACGGTCGCCGCCCACGAATGCACGTCGGAGGCGGTGGTGGCGTCCTCGCCGTACAAGATCTCGGGGGCGAGGTAGCCCGGGGTGCCCAGCAGCCACCCGGTGTGGGTCAGGCGGGGATCGTCGGCGACGCGCGCCAGTCCGAAGTCGATCAGGATGGGCGCCCGCCCCTCGAGCAGCACATTGCTGGGCTTCACATCGCGGTGCAGGACGCCGA
>JBFIDC010000035.1:0-16231 GCA_041581495.1 Nocardioides sp.
CAACGCACCATCCTGCTTCAGGAGCAGACCCACAGCCGGATCGCCTGGATCGACCGACTCGGCGAAGGCATGCTCCCGGGCCGCGACACGGTCATCCAGGAGGGCGACGTGATCCACCTGGTGATGCGCGAGGTCGATGCGCCCGACGTGTTCAAGATCATCGCCGCCGGTCCCGAGGAGCAGTAAGTGCGCGTAGCCATTGCAGGAGCAGGGGCCGTGGGTCGCTCGATCGCCCGCGAGTTGATCCAGAACGGCCACGAGGTGCTCTTGATCGACAAGGAGTCGAACTCGATCCGCCCCGAACGGGTGCCCGACGCCGAGTGGTTGCTGGCCGACTCGTGCGAACTCTCCTCCTTGGAGGAGGCGCGACTGGACCTGTGCGACGTCGTCATCGCCGCGACCGGCGACGACAAGGCCAACCTGGTGACCTCGTTGCTGGCCAAGACCGAGTTCGGCGTGCCGCGCACCGTCGGGCGGGTCAACCACCCCAACAACGAGTGGCTCTTCAGCGAGGCCTGGGGCGTGGATGTGAACGTCTCGACCCCGCGGATCATGTCTGCTCTGGTCGAAGAGGCCGTCACCGTCGGTGACCTGGTTCGGCTGTTCACCTTCCGTCAGGGCAACGCGAACCTCGTCGAACTCACCCTGCCCAGCGACTCGCCGTACGTCGGCAAGCCCACCGGGCTCATCCCGTTCCCCGAGAACTGTGCACTGGTGACGATCCTGCGCGACGGACAGGTCTATGTCCCCGACCCCGAACAACCTGTCGAGTCCGGTGACGAACTGCTGTTCGTGGTCCCCGAAGACCGCGAGGACGAACTCGAACGGCTTCTCGCGCCGCTCGAGCACGGCGGCTGACCCCGCCGCCGAACCTACTCGGCGGGCACCGACTCGATCGGTGTCGCGTTGCGGGCCAGGAGCCAGATCATCGTCGCCCACGACGCGATGCGCAGCACCCATCCCAGGCCCAGCCTGAGCACGCCGATCAGAAGAACGGCGGTGTCGACGTCGAGGGCACCGGACCAACCCAACAGCCAGATCGGCCCCTGGATCGCGGCACCGACTGCGCCGGGAAGCAGCATCACCCAGGTGAGGCGAGTGCAGAGCCGGACGACCTGCTTGTCCGCGTGCCAGGCGGTCGGATCGCCGGTCACGCTTCCGAGCATGAAGCCGACGACCGGCCAGCCGGCCAGGCAGGACCCCGCGAAGACCACGGTGTAACCGAGGCTGAGCAGGATCCCGGGCAAGAAGAACGCCAGCGCCTGTTCGGATTCTGTGCCGCCGCTGCTCGCCGCCAGGCGCACGAACAGGTAGCCGATGCCGATCGAGAACGCCGCGTTGAAGACGTACTGCGGGTTGGAGCGCTGGAGCAGGCGAGCAGCCAAGGCGAGGGCGACGCCACCGCCACCGATGATCAGCGACAGGGTGATGTCTTTGGTGGTGAGCCAGAAGATCGTGAACAAGATGCCCGGGATCGCGGTCTCGATGATCCCGCGCCGGCCACCCAGGGCCGTCGCCATCTGGGCACGCACCATCGCTTCGACGGTCCGGACCGTCGGTGGCGGCGTGGCTGTCTGGTCAGTCGGCTCTGGGCTCACGGGATCGGCGCTCAAGGCATCAGTTCGTAGCGGGGGTTGTACATCGTGCGGACACCGTCGTGCTTCCCGATCCGCCCCTGCACCTGGATGGACCGCCCGGGGTCGATCCCGGCGATCCGGCGCCGACCGAGCCACACCACGGTGATGGTGCCGCTGCCGTCAGACAGTTCGGCCTCCAACGCCGGGACTCCGGCCCGTGGACGCAGCGAGACCGTCCGCAGCGATCCGCGCAACCGCACCACTTCGCGGTCGGGCGCCTCGGCGATCGCGACGCAATCGCGATCCCTGTGGGTCCTGCGCAGGTCGCGGGCCTCCTGATCGGAGGTGTTGGCCCAGCGACTGATCGAGGTGCGCAGTTTGCTCTTGGGCACGGCTACCTCACTGGTCCACGCGGTGGGCCTGCGGCGGCATGGTGACCGGCAGCGCCTCGCCGACGGGCATCGCCTCGGATCCCCGGTTGACCGCGACCCGGCTGATCAGGTCCTCCCACTCGGTGGCGCCCTCGACGTCGGTGGCCGGCTTGCCGAGCAGCGTCGCGCGCAACATCCAGCGTGAGCCGTTGACGCCGATCACTCGGGACTCCTGAGTGCCGGTCTGGCCCTCGGGGGTGCGCACCTGGACACGGCACAACAACTCCGGACCCCAGCGTCCGTCCCGCTCGGTGGCGGTGCCGCCACGCTGGCCCACCTCGGCGGCGATCCGTGGGCGCGCCTCGGCCCAGAGGTCGCCGTTGCGGGGGGCGGCGAAGGCGCGCAACTCGAGGGCTCCGTCGGCGCCGGCCATCACGACGGCCTGGACGACACCCGAGGCTTCGTCGACCTGGAGTCGCAGTTCGTAGCCGTCTTCGGGAACCACGAGCAGTGACCCGAGATCCACGCGCTCGGGGCCGTCGTCCGGGAGGTCGGCGGCGTCGTGGGGCCCACTGGGCCGCTGGGTGGGGTCGTCGGAATCGACCGAGACCGCCTCGGTCTGCTGGTCGGCCTCCGATGGCGTACTCGCTTCGGCCTTGCGGCGTAGCCTCACTGCTCTCCCTCGTCGTGGGTGTTCGGGCTCGAGAACCCTCCAGTAGAACCGTAGCCGCCGCTACCTCGGGCCGTGTCGGGCAGCACCTCGACCTCGACGAAAGCAGCCTGCTCGACGCGTTGGAACACCAACTGCGCGATGCGGTCCCCACGATCGAGCGTGATCGGCTCGGTTTGGTCGAGGTTGATCAGGAGCACCTTGATCTCGCCGCGGTAGCCCGCATCGATGGTGCCGGGCGTGTTGACGATCGAGAGGCCTTGCTTGGCAGCCAGGCCTGAACGCGGGTGGACCAGCGCGACGTAACCCGTCGGGACGGCCAGAGCGATCCCCGTGGGTACCAGGGCCCGTTCCCCGGGTTCGAGTCGGACCCGAACCGTGGTCACGAGGTCCGCGCCGGCATCACCGGGATGTGCATAGGCAGGGAGCGGCAGATCCGCATCGAGACGGACCACCTGCACGGGCAAGGGGTCGGTGTGTTCCACGGCCGGGACCCTATCCGCCGACGCGCTTGTTGTGGATGGGAGACTCCCGCAGTGACCGCAAGCCTCGACACACCGAGCACGTACGTCGAGCGACTACGGGTGCCATTTCGCTGGTGGGTGCAGGGCACCATGCTGGTGGCGAGCCTGTGGCTCGCCACGATCGTCGCGCTGCCGAGCGCACTGGCCTGGGCAGTGGCCGCGGCCGCGATGGTGCTGCTCGCCGCGGCACTCCTGGCCTTCGGTTCGGCACGCGTCGCCGTGGACGACGAGGGCTTCCTCGCCGGGCGGGCGCGGATTCCGGGGCGGTTCCTCGGCCGGGCCGAGGCGCTCGACGCCGACCAGACCCGCCGGGTCGCCGGCCCCGATGCGGATGCTCGGGCCTACCTGCTGCTGCGCCCCTACCTGGCTCGCGCGGTGCGCGTGGAGATCACCGACCCGGCCGATCCGGCGCCCTACTGGTTGGTGAGTTCACGACGTCCCGAGGCACTCGCCGCGGCACTGCAGCGACTCACCGAACGCCGCGACTGACCCGCTGGGTACTGTCCGGGTATGGCATCGGAGTCGTCCAAAGTCTGGAGCGCCTTCTCGCTCGCCAGTTCACTGATGGCAGCGACGGCGGTACGCAAGGGACTGAACACCACGTGGAAGGCCGCGACCGGCAACCAGCCGCCGGCCAACCCCGCTGACCCTGACGTGGAGTTCCGCGAAGCACTGGCCTGGGCCGTGGTCAGCGGCGTGGCCGTAGCGGTCGCCCGGATGCTCGCCCAGCGACGGGCGGCGTCGTACTACTTGCGCTCAACCGGCCACTTGCCGCCGGAGCTGACCAAGAACTAGTTCCGAGCGCCCGCCGACATGACGGCGGGGGTTCGGCGTTCGTGGCTGCGTCAGGCCGCGCAGTCCCTGCAGATCTTCTTCTTGGCATCCGCGAGTTGGCTGCGGTGGTGGACCAGGAAGCAACTCATGCAGGTGAACTCGTCCTCCTGCTTGGGCTTGACCTCGACCGCGAGCTCCTCGTGGGAGAGGTCGGCGCCGGGGAGTTCGAACGACTCGGCGGCCTCGGCCTCGTCCTCATCGACCTTGCCGGAGTTCTTGTCATGGCGGCGGGCCTTGAGCTCCTCGATGCTTTCTTCTGACTGGTCTTCCTCAGTCTTACGCGGGGCGTCGTAGTCGGTGGCCATGCCACTCACTCCTCTCGGCTGTCGTGCCGTCTTGCCGTAGTTTTCGGGGGAATCGTTGATCGGGAATTCGCGCAGATGTCGCGGCTGCGCGCGCACATAGTGCACCATCGCCGGGCGAAGCGACACACCGCCAGTCCTTGCTGATCGTGAACAGTCAGGGAGCAGGCGCTATTCCCGGCTCAGGTACCGCCCGCGATGTGGTTCAGGTCTCGCGCTTGAGGAAGCCCGCTCGCGCAATCGCATCGCGGGTTTCGGTGAAACCGGCCCGGGGTGCAGCGAGAACGAGAGTGCCGCCGCCGACTCCCGTTGTCACCTCGACACTGGCACCGGCACCGCGGGCGATGAGGGCGCCGGCCGCGTAGTCCCAGAGGTTCACGCCCTCCTCGAAGTACCCATCGAGGCGTCCCTCCGCCACCGCGCACAGGTCGAGGGCGCAGGAGCCGAACCGCCGAATGTCGCGGATGTGCGGGATGAGTCGCACCAGCGCCTCGGCCTGGTGGGTCCGGAGCACGGCGTCGTAGCCGAAGCCGGTGCTGAGCAGTCGCTGCCCCAGCGGCACCGAGGCGCGGACCTGGATCGGCTGCCCCTGACGGCAGGCGCGGATCTGCTCGCCGTCCTGATGGGCCGTGTACTCCTCACCCGTCGCGACGTTGAGCACCACCCCCGCGACCACACCCCCCTCGCACTCGGCGGCGATGGAGACGGCATAGGCGGCGATGCCGTAGAGGAAGTTCACCGTGCCGTCGATGGGATCGATGACCCAGCGCACCCCGGTGCTGCCGGCGACGTCGTCCCCCTCCTCGCCGAGGAACGCGTCGTCGGGTCTCGCGGTCGCGATCTGGCTCCGGATCAGTCTTTCGGCGGCCCGGTCGGCCTCGGTGACGATGTCGACGTCGGTCGACTTGGTGGCCGCGACAAAGACCCCGTCTCGGGCATGGGCCCGCACCAGATCTCGGGCCGCTCTGGCGGCCTCGAGTGCGATGTCGAGCAGGCTCGCGGCGTCGACACGAGCGCCTGAGGTCACGAGTCCAGCCCGCACAGCGCCGGCCGTGGGCCACGAGGGTTGGCGCAGCATCCCACCGGGCAGATGTCCCACATCGGCCCGATCGAGCCCAGGCTCACGCGCTGGACACTCTCGCCGCGTTCGACCGAAGCCCGCTCGACCAGCAGGTCCCGGATCATGGCAGCGAAGCGTGGGTCTGCTTGGGGTGTCGCGGAGCGAACCGCGGGCAGGCCAAGCGCGGACGCCGTCGCCAACGCCTCGGTGTCGAGGTCATAGACGACCTCCATGTGGTCTGAGACGAAGCCGATGGGCGTCAGGACCACGCCCGCCGCGCCGCGCTCGGCCAACGCGGTCAGGTGGTCGTTCACGTCGGGTTCGAGCCACGGCACGGACGGCGGCCCGGATCGGGAACAGAAGACGAGGTCGTGGGCACGGGTGACACCCGTTCGCTCGGCCACCTGACCGGCGACCTCGGCCACGGCGTCGAGATGCTGGGTCAGATAGGCCTCACCGTCGGCGCCGCTGGCCTGGTTCATCGCGACCGGGATCGAATGGGTCACGAAGACCAGCTCTGCCTGGTCGGCGACACCGTCGGGCAGGCGATCGAGTGCTTCGAGGATCCCGTCCACCACGGGTGCGATGAAGCCGGGGTGGTTGAAGTAGTGGCGCAACTTGTCCAGCCGCGGGGCGGCGTCGCCGAGCGGCGCGGTGGCGTCGAACAGGTTCTCTCGGTACTGGCGGCAACTCGACCACGAGGAGTAGGCCGAGGTGGCGAAGCAGGCGGCGCGAGTGATCCCGTCCGCGGCCATCTGGGCCAGCACGTCGACCAGATAGGGGTCCCAGTTGCGGTTGCCCCAATAGACGGGGATGTCGATCTCGGCCTCGGCGAGGGTCACCTCGATGGCGGCCAGCAGGTCGCGGTTCAGGTCGTTGATCGGCGAGCGACCACCGAATTGGTAGTAGTGCTGGCCTACCTCCTCGAGACGCTCGCGGGGGATTCCTCGGCCCCGCGTCACGTTCTCGAGGAACGGGACAACGTCCTCGGGTCGCTCGGGGCCGCCGAAGGAGACAAGCAGCAACGCGTCGTAGGGATTGACGTCGGGACGCTCCATCACGCCAGCCTAGGTCGGCGTTCGGCGATATCGAGTTGGCGGGGTGGGTGGGCGGCCCTAGCCTCAGCAGGTCATGGCCATCTTGTCCTCCTACCGCCACATCGTGTCCCAACCCGGGGCAGCGGCGTTCTCTGCCAGCGGGTTCGTGGCCAGGCTGCCCATGTCGATGGTCACCTTGGGCATCATCTTGCTGATCTCGGCTCGCACCGGCTCCTACGGCCTGGCCGGCGCGGTCTCCGGGGCGTTCGTGATCGCCTCGTGCCTCGCGGCTCTGGCCCAGGGTCGCCTGATCGACCGGCTGGGTCAGCGGCGGGTGCTGCTGCCGGCGATCTTGATCTGTACGGCGAGCCTCTCGCTGCTGGTGTGGACGGTCGAGGTCGGCTATCGATTGCCGCTGCCGCACCTGTTCGCGGGGCTGGCCGGCGCCACGATGCCCGCCGTCGGTGCGGCGGTTCGAGCCCGGTGGACCTATGTGCTCTCCGACTCCTCGGCCCGCCAGACGGCCTTCGCCCTGGAGGCGGTCGTGGACGAGGCGGTCTTCTTGATCGGTCCCCCGCTGGCGACGATCCTGGCGACGGCCTGGCACCCCGCGGCAGGACTCGTCGCGGCGATCGCCTTCGGCTTGGCCGGCACCGTGCTGTTCACCTCGTTGCGCAGCACCGAACCCCCGGCCCATCCCGCACGCCCCGAGTCGGGCACTGCCTTCGCGATGCCCTGGCGCGCACTGCTGCCGGTGGGGCTCATCAGTTTCGCGATCGGCGGGCTCTTCGGCTCGACCGAGGTCGTCACGGTGGCCTTCGCCGAGAGCCTCGGCGACAAGGCGATCTCGGGGGCCCTGCTGGCCCTGTGGGCCCTGGGCTCGCTCCTGGCGGGGGTGCTGACCGGCACGATCCGCTGGCGGGTCGGACCTATCGTGCGCGTGCGGTTCGGCGTCATCGCCCTCACCGCGCTGATGGCACCGACGCCACTGATCGACGAGGCGATCTCGATGGGCGTCTTGCTGTTCCTGGCCGGCTTCGCGATCGCGCCCACCCTGATCGGCGCGGTCTCCTTCATCGAGCAGGCGGTCCCACCGAGCCGACTGACCGAGGGCATGGCGGTGCTCCACACCACGATGGCCGCCGGGTTGGCACCCGGTGCCGCCGTGGCTGGAGTGGTTGTCGACAACCACGGTGTGCACGCCGCCTACCTGGTCCCCATCTGTTCGGGGCTCATCGGCGTCGTCGCCGCCGTCGCGACGCACCGGTCAACTGCCGCCCTCACCTTCCCGGAGGCCCCTGGCGAGATGGTCGACCTCGCCGAACGGCACGCCGAATAGCTGAGATTGGCGAAAATCTCGGCGTGGCTCGCCGTTGCGGTCCGCCGCTGGGGGCCCGCGCCGTCGTAGTCTCGACCAACCGGAAGCAAGGACCCACGAGTGATGTCGGCACAAGAACTCCCCGCGACCCAGATAGAAGCGGCGCGCGCGCTGGAGGCCAGGCCGACTCGACCCATGGACACGCACTTGAGGCTGCGCGGCCTGACCGCCGACGGCACCCGGCTGCAACTCGTGGACCCCAGCGGGCTCGAGTTCACCGTCGAGATCGACGCCCGGCTTCGTGCCGCATTGCACGGGGACCCCGCCCGAGGGCCTCACAACGATCGGCAACCGACCCAGACCACTCCGACTCGAGGCGGAACCGTGGAGAAGACGATGGAGAACATCCTGCGCCCCCGCGAGATCCAAGCCCGCATCCGAGCCGGCGAGACCCCGGAGGCCATCGCGAACGCCGCGCACACCACCCTCGACAAGGTCATGCCATACGCCGCTCCGGTGCTCGCCGAGCGCGAACACGTCGCCCAGCGCGCCCTGCGTGCCTCGGTGCGCCGTGCCGGCGGCGAGGCGTCCAGTGCAGCCCGCACCCTGGGCGAGGCGGTCAGCACCCGCCTGCGCAGCATGAACGTCGACCCCGACTCCGTGCTGTGGGACGCCTGGCGCCGCGAGGACGGGCGCTGGTCACTGACCGCCAACTTCAACGCCGCAGAGGTCGAGGGCCTCGCCGAGTTGACCTTCGACCAACGCGGCAACTTCGTCATCCTCGACAACGACCAGGCGCGTTGGCTGGTCGGCGACCGACCCGAGGTGCCGAGCCCGGGCCTGGCCCCCGAGCCCGAGCCGACGGCACGAGCACTCAGCGCCGTGCCCAGCGAACAGTTGAGCCTGAGCGCCGATGACCTGGGAGCAGACGCACTCGAACTGGTCCGTGAGCCGCTCGAGGATCAGGCCTCCACTCACGATCTCTCCGAGACAGTGGCCGCCATTCGTGGATTGGCGCCGGAACCGGCGAACGACCCGTCCTCGGAGCATCTGGCGGAGCCCCTCACCGAGCAGACCGTCGAGCAGGCCCCGGTGTCCACCGCTGAACCGGAGGCTGCTGTCGTCGACGAGGCTCCCCCGGCACGCCCCGCGCGCAAGAGTCGCGCCCGGGCATCGGTGCCCAGTTGGGACGAGATCCTGTTCGGCGGAGCCGACAAGCCCAGCTGAGCAGGCTCTGTGGCCCGGTCCCTCAGGCGCGCCCCGTCGGGCGCCGAGCGTCGGTGATCCAGTCGCTCCAACTGCCGGGATACAGCGCTGCGCGCACTCCTAGGAGTTCCAGGGCGATGACGTCGTGGACAGCCGTCACACCGGACCCGCAGTAGGCCGCCACGACGGCACCATCGTCGGTCGGCACACCCGCCGCGGCGTAGAGCGCTCGCAACTGTTCGGGGCTGCGGAAGCGTCCGTCAGCAGCCAGGTTCGTGCTCGTGGGGATGTTGACCGCCCCGGGGATGTGGCCGGCGACCGGATCCAGCGGCTCCACCTCTCCCCGGAAGCGTTCGGGGGCCCGCGCATCGATGAGCACCGGGACCTCGAGCACGTCCCCAGCCTCGACGACCGGCATCTGCCCCGGCCTGGCCTCGAAGTCCCCGTCGAGGTCGTCGTGTCGAGCGGCCACGGTGGCTCCGGTCTCGACCGCACCCCCGGCCTGGACCCAGGCGGACCAGCCGCCATCGAGCAGTCGGACCTCGTCGTGTCCGTGGAATCGCAGCAGCCACCATGCCCGCCCCGCAGCCAGACCGGACCAGTCGTCATAGACCACGACCGGCCGGTCGGCGCGCACACCGCACCCGCGCATGGCCACCTCGAACCTGGCCGAGTCGGGCAACGGGTGCCGCCCGCCCTCGCCCGGCGGGTCCGCCAGGTCGGTGTCGAGGTCGACGTACCTCGCCCCGGGCACGTGCCCCGCGGCGTACTCCTCGGGGCCGCTGGGGCCGCCCATCCGGTAGCGGACATCGAGGATCGTCACGTCGCTTTGACGCTCGATTAGTTCGACTGCACTGATCAGCGGTCCGGTCATGGCGACATCCTGCCCGGTTCTCATGACAGGATTCGCAGGTGGCCGAGCTCCAGTTCTTCACCGGCACCATGGACTCAGGCAAGAGCACCCTGGCCTTGCAGACCAATCACAACCGCGCCGCTCGGGGTCTGGCCGGCCGGATCTTCACGACACGCGACCGGGCGGGGGGCTCGCTGCTGACGAGTCGTCTCGGGCTCAAGCACGACGCGATCGAGGTCGATCCGACCTTCAACTTCTGGCACTTCGTGGTCGACGCGTTGACCGCCGGAGGTCGCATCGACTATCTGATCTGCGACGAAGCCCAGTTCTACACCGCCGATCAGGTCAACCAGCTCGCCAAGGTGGTCGACGAACTGCAGATCGACGTCTTCGCCTTCGGCATCCTCACCGACTTCCGCAGCACGCTCTTCGCCGGGAGCGCACGCCTGGTCGAACTCGCGGACCGCATGCACGTCCTCCAGGTCGAAGCGCTGTGCTGGTGCGGCAAACGCGCCACCCACAACGCCCGGACCGAGAACGGTGAGATGGTCGTCGAGGGAGAAGTCATCGTGGTCGGCGACGTGGACAAGCCAGAGCACGAGGCCGAGGTGGCCTACGAGGTCTTGTGCCGCCAACACCACCGGCGCCGCCTCACCGCGGCCCGCGCGAAGGCGGTTTCACTGACCGCCGAACCACTGCCTTTCGACTGAACCGGACCTCTCCGCGCGAATACCCCCGGCGGCTTGTCGAGAAGCCACCGAAGGGTGCATCCTGCCAGCGACAGGGCGCACAAACAGCGCGCGCTCTTCTGGGCTGTGGGAGGTCCACGTGAAGGTCTACCGTTTCCTTGCCTTTGCCATAGCGACACTCGTGATCGTTCAAGCCGGGGCCTTGGCCTGGGCGTTCTTCGGAATGGTGAACTGGATCACCGACGACGGCGGCGTGGTCAACAAAGCGTTGATCGAATGTGACGACTGCGACCAGAACTTCACCGCCGAGTGGGGTTTCGCCATCCACATGTTCTTCGTCGGTTTCCTGTTGATCCCCCTGCTGTCGCTCATCTTCTTGATCACCTCGTTCTTCGCCAAGGTGCCCGGAGGCATCGGGTACGCCACGACGGTGTTCGTCCTGGTCGTGCTCCAGGTCTTCGTGCTGCCTGAACTGTCTCGGTCGCTGGGCTCGGGCTTCGGTGCCCTGCATGGCATCAACGCCCTGCTCCTGATGGGTGTGGCGATCCAGGCCGGCCGGATGGCTACGGCTCCGACTTCAACTCCGACCGAGGCGCCAGTGGCTCTCTGACCGCGGTGTCGGCGACAGATCCCCCCACGCCTCCCGATGGGCCCCGGGCTTGGTTCCGGGCCCATTGGCGACTCCTCCTGGCGCTCCTGGCCACCGTGGCGATCATCGTGCCCCTCGGCGCGATGTGGCAGCGGAGCCTCCTGCCCGACAGTTATGACATGGCGGCCATGGGCTATCCCGACTACGGGGGTGGTCCGGGTGCAGGACTCCCGCACGGGCACGCGGAGGGCACACCTGTCACCGATCTGATCGACGACCCCGATCGCCCACCCGACGTGAGCGAGACATTGACGGCGCGCGCCGAGGGCGAGGTCTACACCGTCAACGGAACCTCCCCCGGGCCGACGATCCGGGCCACCGTCGGAGACATGGTCGAGGTGACCCTCATCAACGCGAACGTCCCCGACGGCGCCACCCTGCACTGGCACGGCATGGAGGTCCCCAATGCGATGGACGGGGTTGCCGGGGTGACCCAGGACGCCGTCCTGCCCGGCGAACGCTTCGTCTACCGGTTCCTGGCCGACCACGCCGGCACCTACTGGTACCACTCGCACCAGATCTCGCACGAGCAGGTTCTGCGGGGTCTGTTCGGTGCCATCGTCGTCGAGCCAGCGACGGTGGATGCCGGAGTGCAGGATCTCGTGGCGGTGCTTCACACCTATGCATCCGGTCCGCAACTGAACGCTGACTCGGGCACGACCACCGTTGCGGCCCAGCCCGGGACTCCATTCCGGGTTCGCGTGATCAACACCGACAACGGCATCACACCGGTCTGGGTGACCGGAACGACCTATGAGGTCCTTGCCGTCGACGGCTACGACATCACCGGACCCACCCCCGTCGACGGCCTGCGCTTCGACGTTCCTGCCGGGGGTCGGGTCGACCTCGCGATCACCGTCCCGCCGGGCGGTGCGCGCGTGGATTTCGCCGGGGCGACCACACTGGTGCTGGGAGAGGACCCCGTCGACGGAGCACAGATGCTCTCACCCAAGACCGCCGTCGACCTTCTGTCGTACGGGACCCCTGCCGACCCTGGTCTCGACGTCTCGAACGCCGACCGTCACTTCACCTACCGCATCGGCCGACGACCCGGATTCCTCGACGGCCGGCCGGGCCTGTGGTGGACCATCAATGGTCACCTCTACCCCGACGTCCCGATGTTCGTGGTCGCTGAGGGCGACGTCGTGGTGTTCCGCATCGAGAACACGAGCGGAGATCCCCACCCCATGCACCTTCACGGTCACCACGGCTTGGTCGTCTCTCGCAACGACGAGACCTCCACCGGGAGCCCCTGGTGGACCGACTCTCTCGAGGTCGGGCCCGGCGAGACCTTCGAGGTGGCCTTCCGCGCCGACAACCCGGGGCTGTGGATGGACCATTGCCACAACCTCCCGCACGCCGTGCAGGGCCTGGTCAGCCACCTGATGTACGCCGGGGTGCGCTCGAGTTTCCGCGTGGGCGGAGGAGGCCCCCACAACCAGCCGGAGTGACCGGCCCCGGGGCCCCGAGGGTCAGGCGACCAGGATCGGGATCATCATCTCGTCGGGAGTCAGGGAGCCGTGCAGCCCGACCAAGCTCAGCTCATAGCCGAAGTCGACGCTGGAGAAGACAGTGTGGTCATCACGCATGGCCACCAACACGTCGCCGAGGCGAGGCAGCACCGCCGGGATCACCGAGCCGAACCAGCCGCGCTCGATGGCCACCTCACGAGGAACCACATCAGCGGTCTCCCCCAAGAAGCCGGCCCAGGTCGCGCAGACGTCCTCGACGGCCCCGCGGCGGCAGTACAGGTGCCGGAACCTGGCCTCTCCCCCCAACAGCACCAACCCCTCGCGCAGTTCGAGGTGTTCATCGACGTCGACTCGGTGCTCCGGCGGGGAGTCGACCATGCCGTGGTCGGCGATCAGGACCAGGCGGGTCTGGCTCGGCAACGCCTCACGCAGTTGCTCGGCTTCGGCATCAACCATCGCGAGTTGCTGGAGCCACTGTTGGGAAGCCACGCCGTAGCGATGGCCGGTCCAGTCGAGATCGCTGTCATACAGATAGGTGCACGAAGGGCTTCGGCGAGAGGCGGTGACTGCTGCGGCGATGCGTTCGCCGACCCGGTCGGCGCCGACGTATTCGCCGCCTCGCGAGGAGGCCATCGTCAGCCCGCTGGAGCGGAACTCGCGTTTGTTGACCACGGTCACCGCCACCCCCGCGTCCTGCATGCGACCGAAGGCGGTCGGGTGCGGCTGCCACTCCAGAGGGTCGATGCTCGAGTCCCAGAACAACGCGTTGAGCAGGCGGTCGGTGCCGGGGATCCGGTTGGTGAATCCCAGCAGTCCGTGGGTACCCGGGGTCAGCCCCGTCCCCAACGAGGTCAGGCTGGTGGCGGTGGTCGACGGCACACCGGCGGTCCCTGCTTCGTGTTGATCGACCAGCGCGGACAGGAACGGCGCCGCGTGCCGGTATCGCTCGATCAGTCGGGCGCCGAGTCCGTCGACGAGGAACACGACGTAGGACGGCGCCGTGGGCAGGACCAGCGCACCCGAGGCTTCGGGGTCGATCGGTCGTCCCAGCGCGGCGGCCACGGCAGGCAGCACGTCGCTCAGAGTGCGCCGCGAGTAGGCCGGCTCGACGAAACCGGTCGGTGTCAGCACGCCTCAGCCCGAGTGGGTACGTGCCGAGAGGTGCTCGGCGAAGGTCAACAGACCGCTCACCGCTTCGGGACCGTCTGCTGCGGCCGAAACACGCAACGAGAAGTCGTCGGCCGAGAGCACCCCGGTGTAGCCGTGATCGGCTTCGCAGTTGGGGTCGTCGCAGGCCGCGGGCTCCAGATCCATCCGCGCTACGCCACCCCATCCGATCGTGAGGACCACCTCGGCGGGACGCGTCGAACCCGACGTCGGGTTGGCGACCATGCGGGTCACGACCACCGACTTGACTGCCGAGAGCCGGATGGCCTCGGTCGAGGTCGAGGTGTAGGGCTCGGGGAGCAGATCATCGCCGGCGTGCTCGTCGGTGTGCAACAAGACCAGCCGCGAGGGGGTCAGCACCAGCACGCTCTGGTGGCGCCGCACCTCGTCGCGGTCGAAGGTCGGCTCGTGGTGGACATAGAACGAGACCACATGTTCGTCGGCGATCGCAGCAGCCGCCGCCTCGGAGACGACATCTGGGTAGTAGCCCGTGTGATCGATCGCAGCGCGCAGGTCAGCGCGACGGTCGCGATCTTCGGTGGTGCGAAGCGGCATGGCTAGAAGTCTGTCACGGAGCCGGGACTTTCCTACTGCGGGATCGTGTCGCCCGGGTGATCCGGCAGCTTGCGCACGAACCAGTCCGAGCGCGGGTCGGTGACCGGTTCGACTCGGGCTGCTGCGCTCAAGACAGTCAGACTCTCGACGCCGGCCAGCACCAGCGACAGGTCCAAGGAGGCCACCTGCGGGAGATCGTGCTGCAGTTGGGAGACCCGCAAGATGAGTTGCTCCACAGCCGCCACGTCGACGGTGTCACTTCCTCGATAGCCGAACAACATCGGCGAGGACCGGACCTCCCGCACCATCGACATGGCGTCGCGATCACTCAACGGCGGGATCCTGTAGGAGCGATCGCCCAACAGTTCGGTCATCGGGCCGGAGATGCCGAAGGACACGACCGGTCCGAAGAGCGGGTCCTCGAGGCTCCTGACGGCGATGGGCACTCCCGGCGGGGCGCTCTTCTGCACGACGTACCCAGCACTCGAGGACTTGCCGACGAGTCGGGTCAGGGTCCCCCAGGCCTCCTTCATCTCGGCCACGCTGCCGATGCTGCGCTGCACGTGCACGAGATCGGGACGCTCCCTCAACGGTTCTGCGGTCGCCTTCAGCACCACATCCCAACCCAGATCCTTCCCCGCGACCTCGGCCTCCTTCAGCGTCGAGACCGGGTGGGCCGGCCACAGGTCGATCCCATAGGCACCCAAAAGGGTCGCCAGATCCTCGGCTTCCAAGAGAGCACCGTCGGGGTGCTTGTGCAGCACCCGGCCGAGCAGGGCCCGGGCCGCACCGGGATCGACGGCCTCGGACTTGGGCGGTGGGCCATCGGGGGTGCGCAACCAGACCGCGTACTCGACCACCTTCGCCAACGCGCGCACCGCCGACTCGACGGCCGGATAGGACGGCACCGAACCGCGACCGGCCGTTGACCCCGCCACGTCGGGGACCCGCAGGAGTTCGGGCACACCCTGAGCGCCGAGGAAGCTGGAGACCAGTGGCTTGTCGGACTGCTCTCCCACGGCGGCCAACACGTTGGCGATGTATTCGCCACCCACGTTGAGCGGTGGGATGTAGACGGCGACCACCGAATCGACCTCGGGGTCGTCGATGGCTGCGTCGAGGGCGTCCTCGAAGTCCTCCGGGGTGGGCTCGGCATCGAGGGCGACCTGCTTGTTGACCACCAGTCCAACGGCCGCGGCCGCATCGGCAGCGAGCAGTCCCAGCGCGTCGGAGTTCCCGACGATCGCGACCCGCCGGCCACGCGGGAGCGGCTGGTGGGCCAGCAACTGGGCGACATCGAACATGTCTTCCAGTCCGTCGACCTGGATCACTCCCGCCTGCCGGAACATGGCGTCAACTGCCTCCGGCGGCGCACCGATCTTGCGAACCGCGTGGCCCATCGGCACGCCTTGGGTGGTGCGACCTGAGCGCACCGCCACGATCGGCTTGCGCAGTGAGACCCGGCGCGCGATCCGCGAGAACTTGCGGGGGTTACCGATCGACTCGAGGTACATCATCACGACCTCGGTGGAGTCATCCTCCTCCCAGTACTGCAGGAGGTCGTTGCCGGAGACGTCGGCCCGGTTGCCGGCGCTCACGAACGTCGACAGGCCCAGACCCCGAGCGTTGACCTTCTCGAGGATGGCCGATCCCAGCGCACCGGACTGGCAGAAGAACCCCGCGCGCCCGCGCGGCGGCAGCAGGCCGGCCAGGGAGGCGTTGAGGGAGACCGCCGGGTCGGTGTTGACCAGTCCGAGCGCGTTGGGGCCGACGAGGCGCAGTCCGTAGGAGCGTGAGAGGCCGACAAGTTTGCGCTGGCGCTGGCGTCCCTCCTCGCCGGACTCGGCGAATCCGGAGGAGATCACCACCAACCCGTGCACGCCCTTGGAGGCACAGTCCAGGACCACATCGGTGACCGACTCGGCCGGAACCGCGACGATGGCGACG